>CAKZMA010000914.1 GCA_937127375.1 uncultured Coleofasciculus sp.
GCTGCGATCGCGGCTCAAAGCTATGCTGAAATACACAGCGTTAAAATTACCTTTGGTGTCGGTATTGCCAATTGGGAAGCCTATCGCGCCACGATTCGAGAAGATATTGCCCACCTTCCGGGCTACGATGTGGAACAGGCACAACAAATGAGCGATGCCGATGTGGAAGCGCTTCTGGATCAAACCAACGGCATTCTCACCTTAGAGAATATGGAACATGCCGATGATATCATGTTGGAATTAGCTGGGATATGTTCGCGCGATCGCGTCACTGTCGGCGGCGTTGTTGATACCCGTAATCCCAAAAAACCCTTAAGCACAAATGTTCAAATAACCGGACGCACCTTTGAGGGGAAAACCTCAACCCATACCTTTACCCTTGGTGATGAAACCAGTATGGCGGCTAATGTCTGTGGTCCAGCCTTTGGCTACCTGAAGACCGGGATATCACTACATCAACGAGGTCTTTACGGGCTATTGACGGCGGCTGAAGTGATGCCGCATTTTGTTCGATAGTCTATGGCGATTGGGGATTGGGGAAGACCGAATGTAGAGACGTAGCATGCTACGTCTCTACATCCCTAAGCAGGTGGACGTTCAGTAGAGAAGCTTTCTGATTTTTCCTCTTCCGTCACATAATCTGGACTTTGCATGACAAACGGTAAACAAGCACCCGATAACCCCTGTTGAATCCGTTGGGGTGTTTCCGGGAAGATTACAAATAAGGGATAAATCCGGTCAACGCCTTCACTGAGAACATGTTGATGGCGAGGAGGCATCAACCACTCATAATCTTTATCAAGCAACACTTGCGTCTGACGCCAGCGACTCAATAAATCTGAAAAATCTTCATGAGGGCGATGAATGAAAATGATAATTTCCACCCCCATTTTTATTTTCCATTCCGGGTCACACATCAACATGGCAACATCACAAGGTAAGCCAACCGTTCCATTCAAGCTGTTTAGATTAGAATGTCCTGTTGATGATTGGAGATGGCGTAGGCGCACAATCGGTAGAGGAATCGTGATCACACTTTCTGAGGGGCGGCGCATACTCGGAATCATTTCCAAGTAAGGTCGATATTGCTTCAGAAGCGCCAACGCCCCCTCATGGTGGCTATATTCGGCTAAACTTGTTTCGTAATTAGAGGATTTAACTGGCATTTTTAAATAAGTGGCGATTTACTAACGTCTTATGGACTAGTTTAAATACTATTCATGAACCGTAGTGGAGAATCAGTAGAGGTTGCTCAGGTTGTTAGTACCGTTCCCTGGGAATTCACGCATTCAAAATGCTTTCCTTATCGGCGTTTCAGTAATACGTGAAGGATAAGTTTTTTCCCTCATGCTGTACGATTAGCTGAATCAACACGGCAAATCCTCTACCATCAAACGGTTGTAGGCATGGACGCCCCATATCCGGGAAATGCTGCCAAATTTAACCCAAGGTTTCAAACACTTTAAACATGGGCAGATACATAGAGACCAGAATTGTACCAACCATTCCCCCGATGACAATAATCATCACAGGCTCTAAAATACTGGTCAAAGCTTTTACCGTTTGCTCAACTTCATCTTCATAGAAATCGGCAACCTTCATCAGCATCGAATCCAATTCCCCAGTTTCTTCACCAACACTAATCATCTGAATAGCTAGACCGGGGAAAACTTGCTCATTTTGCATGGCAACACTGATCAAACCCCCTTGCTGAATTTCCTGCTTGGTAGCTTCCACCGCGTTAGCAATCACTTGGTTTCCTGAGGTATCCCGAACAATATCTAACGCATTAAGAATGGGAACTCCCGAACGAGTTAACGTACCGAAGACGCGGCAAAACCGGGCGACTGATGATTTTTCATTCAGTTCACCAAACAGAGGTACTTTCAATAGGAGTGCATCGATTTGCAGGCGACCGGGTGGGGTTTTGTAGTACTGCTTGATGGCAAATGTGGTAACGATGATCACCCCAACTGGAATCAGAGCGTACCAGCTTCTGAGAACACCACTCAACCAGAGCATAAAGGCAGTCAGGGCTGGTAATGTTCCGCCGATTTCTTCAAAAATCCCGGCAAAGATAGGGATGAGAAAAATGGTCATTCCCAAAAACACCAGTACAGCAAAGCCACCAACCACCAGAGGATAAGTCATTGCCGACTTAATCTGGTTTTGCAGCCGCGCCATATCTTCGAGCAGCTTGGCTAATCGGTTGAGAACTTCATCTAGGACACCCCCAACCTCCCCTGCTTGCACCATACTGACATAGAGTTGGTCGAAACAGGCGGGATGTTCACGCATGGCATCTGAGAGACTGGTTCCCTGCTGAACTTCACTACTGATTACTGTCAGTGATTTTTTCAGCTTAGGATTGTCACATTGTTCCGATAAGATACCCAGACAACGCACGATGGCGACTCCAGCATTAACCATTACCGCAAATTGCCGGGAAAAAACGGCTCGGTCTTTGACACTGACGCTCGTCATTTTTTCCTGGAGTGCGTCTAAATTTAGGTCTTCCAGGCTAAACGCTTTCTGAATACTGCCAACACTGGGATATTGATTTTGAAAGTGGGCACGGGCTTGATCCGTAGAAAGAGCTTTAACTTTCTCTTTTTTGGCATTTCCTTTGGAATCCCGAACCTCAGCAATGAAGGTAGGCATAGCTTGCGTCTGAATGAAAAAAGGGTTGAAGGAAAGGGTTAGTTGTCCGGTGATATTTTTTCCAGTTCACGAGAGAACTAACCCCGATAACTTAACGAGTCTTAGCACCAACTTTGCCGCCTTTGGCACCAGCACCAGCCATTCCAGCAGCACCGCCGAGAATACGCTGCAATTCGTCAGGTTTAGAACTCTTGGACACGGCTGTTTCAAAGGAAATCGTTCCTTGTTTGACTAAATTTGCCAATGTCTGTTCCATGGTGATCATGCCCATTTTCATCCCGGTTTGGATGGCGGAATACATTTGGGACACTTTTCCTTCACGGATCAAGTTAGAGATAGCGGGGGTGACAATCATAATTTCCTGTGCCATTGCCCGACCAAACTCACCAGGTTTCGGGTTTTTCTTGGGAACCAAGGTTTGACTGAAGACGGCGACCAAGGAGTTGGATAGTTGAGCTTGGACTTGAGCTTGTTGTTCAGGAGGAAACACGTCCAGCATCCGGTTCACGGTTTGAGAGGCGGAACTGGTGTGCAAGGTTCCCATGACCAAGTGACCTGTTTCTGCGGCTGAAATCGCCAGTGAAATGGTTTCCAAGTCCCGCATCTCGCCGACTAGAATTACATCCGGGTCTTCCCGTAAGGCGGCTTTGAGCGCATTCGCAAAGCTTTTGGTATCTTCACCTTTTTGACGTTGGTGAACTAAGCTTTTAATGTTGGGAAAAACGTATTCCACCGGGTCTTCGACGGTGAGAATATGTTCGGGTCGGGTGCGATTAATTAAATCAATCATTGCCGCCAGTGTGGTGGTTTTTCCTGAACCCGTGGGTCCTGTTACCAGTACTAATCCCCGAGGACGTTCGCTCATTTCCCGCACAATATCCGGTAGACCTAACATATCAAAGTTAGGAATCTTGGAGGACAACGCTCGCAAGCAAGCGGCGTAGTAGCCACGCTCCTTATAAACATTGACCCGGAAGCGAGCCAATCCCTTAACGCCATAAGAGCAATCCAATTCCCAGTTCTGCTCTAATTCTTTGCGCTGGCTATTATTGAGCATACTGAAAATCAGCTTCTGACATTCTTGGGGATTCAGGGGATCTTCACCAAAGGGTTGGAGTTTGCCACTAATGCGGAAATAGACCGGTGCCCCAGCTTGAATATGCATATCTGAGCCACCCATTTCAACGAGCTGCTCCATCAAGTCTTCAATCATTAAATCCATTGGCATGGCGTTGTCTCCAATAAGAATTAGTTGTTAATTGTCAGTGTTCGTTACCTAATCAATTGTTGTTGGGGGTTGAAGCCAACAACAATTGATGAATAGTCCCAGCTTTTAGTCTCAAAAACGTGGGGTCATACAGTACGGACAGTCTAACCACTCCTGTTCTAACCCAGCGCCGCAAGTGCTACAGGAGAGGGATTGCTTACGTTTGGCTTTCATTTCTGCCTCAAGACCGGAATCAGTAAACGTGACTCGTTCAACTTCTTCCAATGTTGTATGACCATCCTGCACCAGGTTTAAACTGTAGGATAATAGGGTTTTCATCCCTTCTTCAACTGCTGCTTCTTTGATCCGTTCAGTAGGCGCTCCTTCATTGATTAGGAGTTGCAGTCGTTCGGTGTTCCGCATGACTTCATAAACGCCCACTCGTCCTTTATACCCGACCCCATTACATTTTTGACAGAGTGTTCCTTTGGAGCGAGCGTCGGTAATTTCTTCGGGTTGTAGGGTATTGGCTTTATAGAAGGTGACTTCCCCTTCGCTGGAAGCGGCTAAACCAAATCGAGCCAGTTCAGCAGCAGTAGGTTGGTAAGGTGTGCGACATTCAGTACAAACCTTCCGCATCAGGCGCTGGGCTAAAACTCCCAGAAGCGCACCCGACACCATGAATGGTTCGACTCCCATTTCATCCAGGCGGGGGATAGCGCCAGCCGCGTCGTTGGTATGGAGCGTGGTTAAGACTAAGTGTCCAGTGAGCGCCGCTTCAATCGCGGTTTTTGCCGTTTCCTTATCTCGCGTCTCACCCACCAGAATTACATCCGGGTCTTGGCGTAGAAATGAGCGTAGAATCGAGGCAAAGTCCATGTTTTTTTCTCGCAGTACCTGTACCTGGGTAATACCAGGTAAGGAATATTCAATCGGATCTTCTGCGGTACTGATATTGACACCTGGGTCATTGCGCTCAGCCAGCATAGAATAGAGGGTTGTGGATTTCCCGGAACCCGTCGGACCCGTGACCAAGATCAGCCCAAAGGGTCGTGCTGTCATTTCCCTGACCATTTCTAAGCTTTCTGGGTCAGTGATCAAAATATCCAAACCGAGTTGGGTGCTAGAGTTATCCAAAATCCGCAGGACAATCTTCTCACCATAACGGCTGGGTAGGGTACTGACTCGGAAGTCAACCTTGCGCCCTTGGAACATACGGCGAATTCTGCCATCTTGGGGTAATCGGCGTTCAGCGATGTCCAAATCTGACATAATTTTGAAGCGAGCAGCAACGGCATTTTTGATTGTTTTAGGTAAGGGCTCGAAGGCTTGCCGCAGTACGCCGTCTTTGCGGAAGCGAACCCGCAAGTATTCTTCTTGGGGTTCGATGTGAATGTCAGAAACGTCTTCTTGTAGGGCTTTGGCGAGGATTTTATTCACCAAGTTAATTACCGGGGCACCACCGGCATCACCCGCGACTTTCGATATGTCTTCTTCCGTCGTTTCCTCTGGTGCATCAGACAGGGTTAAATTATCAAGATCCTGACTGATGTTTGTCTGCTTGGCAGCTTCCTGTTCCTTCTCCTGTGCCAGTTTGTGATCCCGATATTGATTAATCAGATGCTGATAGTCTTCCTGGGTAATCACCATCCGTCGTAGCCCAACGCCTTGAGGGCGCAGAATCCGGTTTAGATCATCTTGGGCATCGAGATTATCCGGGTCAACCATTGCCACCAGAACCGATGGCGGCTGTGTGTCATTCCTGGATAAAGGCACTAAGCGATAGCGACTACAGATATCAATGGGAATTAGGCTTTCGATGAGTTCCTTGACTTGGTGACCAGAAATATCACCAAGTTCCGGATCAAGAGATTCAACACCGTAAAGTATTTTGAGTTCAAACAGTTGCTGTTTCTTGTACTGGCGCACTAAGTCGGGTGGCAACTGATGCCCGGTAATTGATTCAACGACATCGGTCAGAGGTCGTCCTGACTTACGGCTTTCCGCCAATGCCTGCCGCATTTGAGAGTCATCAACATAACCCGATTGAACGAGTTTATTTCCAAAGGGCGAAAAATCGTTTTTGACAACAAGGGCACGTCTTGCTGATGATGATGGGGATTGAGTCATAGTGGGTGAGACTATCTCCTTGATTACAGAATTCCTAAAAGTTTTAGCGTTTGTCGTACTGGAGGAAGCGACAACGGTAACCCCATTGCCTTGCCGCCAATTTGAATAAAAGGGCTTGACGGCTCTCAGAATGGCTCCCTGCTCACTGGGTTTGGATCAGAGTACCCATGCTGGGAAACACTTTGAGGCGTGAATAAGGTTGGATGCCAACATGCTGGAGTTACCAATATCCTGGCAAGGGTGAAATGCAAGTCTTCAGATAATCTAAATGTGATAGAATTCTGACTGAATTCAAAATTAGTCCTCTATAACCCTGATAGAATACTCTATTCCTTATTATAGATGGGGATACCGCCTCAAGTTTTATCTTAACCGTTTCCTCGGACTCCTAGAGTGCCTCCGCCCCCAAATCCTCAACGTAACAGGCTATGTCTCTACGGCGAGAACTCCTGTTTAGGTGTGATTGAATCAATAGACGCATTAACAACAGACAATTTTCCCCAGTATGTACTAGGATTTGAGGAGGTAGCAATCCGGACTTGATGCCTGGGACTTTAGCCTACCCAAAATCTTGCCGTTAATCTGGGCAAGGTAAATGTTGCCATCCCTTGAAGGAGCAGGAGATTGATTGAGTTTTTAGTGCGAGTGAATTATGAGTGACGAAGACAAACAACCAAATACTACGTTGCAACAAACAGATGAGCAGAAGGCAGTGAATTCAGATAACCCCGATTTAAATGAGGCAACTTCTGAGGAGGAGGTTGGCACACAACCCGATGTCGAGTCACCATCAACGGCAGAAGCGGCAACCGCTGAAGTGACAACGGAAGCGGCAGAAACTTCGGCCGGACAAGGCGTGGAGAGTGAGTCTGCGGAATCGGACTCTGCCGGATTGCCCGGTCAGCAGGAGGATGTCGCGGTTATCGAAACCTTGCAGCAGGAAAATGAACTCCTCAAAGCTCAACTGGAGGAAGTTAATCAGCAATTTGAAGCCTTTAAAACCCAATCGATGCGGATGGCTGCCGATTTTGATAACTTCCGCAAGCGGACGGCTAAAGAAAAAGAAGATTTAGACCATCAAGTAAAGCGTAATACTCTGGGCGAGTTATTATCCGTGGTCGATAACTTTGAGCGGGCGCGATCGCAAATCAAACCTCAAAATGATGGGGAGATGGCGGTGCATAAGAGTTATCAGGGGATCTACAAACAACTGGTGGAATCCTTCAAACGTCTTGGGGTTTCGCCGATGCGTCCGGAAGGAACAGAGTTTGATCCCAATTTCCATGAAGCAGTGATGCGACAGCCGAGTGAGGAATATGACGAAGGAATCGTCATCGAACAACTGATGCGTGGCTATTTCTTGGGCGATCGCGTATTGCGTCATGCCATGGTTAAAGTTGCTGCGGCTCCAGAGCCCGTGGTAACCTCAGAGGAAGACACCTCGACAGAACCAGAAAGTTAAGCGGCACGGGGATACTCCCCCCTTGGGTGTCCATCTCTAAAACAATCAACCCCAAACAACGGTTGAGCGCACGTCAGGTGAGTTCTGTAGCCACAGATTATCACCTTAAAAAGAAAACCTTACCGATCAGATAGGCCGAAGCGCTATGGGAAAAGTCATTGGCATCGACCTGGGCACAACAAATAGTTGCGTGGCTGTCCTCGAAGGAGGTAAGCCCCTCGTCATTTCCAGTACGGAAGGCGGACGAACCACACCGAGTATTGTGGGATTTGGTAAATCGAATGAGCGCTTGGTTGGTCAACTAGCGAAGCGTCAGGCAGTTCCCAATGCAGAAAATACTGTCCATAGTATTAAACGGTTTATTGGTCGTCGATGGGAGGACACGGTAGAGGAGCGATCGCGAGTTCCCTATAACTGTGTTAAGGGTCGCGACGATACGGTTGATGTCCAGATCCGCTCCCATCAATATACCCCGCAGGAAATCTCTGCCATGATCCTGCAAAAGCTGAAAGCGGATGCCGAAAACTTTCTCGGTGAACCCGTAGAACAAGCGGTGATTACAGTCCCTGCCTATTTTACCGATGCTCAACGGCAAGCGACCAAAGATTCCGGCACCATCGCCGGTTTAGAAGTGCTGCGGATCATCAACGAACCAACCGCCGCAGCATTGGCGTATGGGCTGGACAAGCAAGACGAAGAACACCAAGTTCTCGTCTTTGACTTAGGCGGCGGTACGTTTGATGTCTCGGTGATGCAACTGGGCGACGGCGTATTTGAAGTCAAAGCCACGTCTGGCAACAACCATTTAGGGGGAGATGACTTCGATAACGTAATCGTGCGCTGGATGATTCAGGAGTTCAAGGAACAAGAAGGCATCGACATCGGCGCAGATAAAATGGCGCTACAGCGTTTGCGAGAAGCCGCAGAAAAGGCAAAAATTGAACTCTCTAGCATGTTGAACACCTCGATCAACCTGCCGTTTATTACCGCAGATGAAACAGGTCCTAAACATCTAGAGATGGAATTGTCGCGAGCGAAGTTTGAAGAACTGGCGAGTGACTTAATCAAAGGCACAGTTGAACCCGTAAAACAGTCGCTCAAAGATTGCGAACTTAAGCCTGATGATATTGACCGGATTCTGCTGGTCGGGGGTTCGACTCGCATCCCCGCCGTCCAGAAAGCGATTAGTAAGTTTTTCGGCGGTCGCCAACCCGATAAATCGGTCAACCCCGATGAAGCGGTTGCCCTAGGTGCAGCCATTCAAGGGGGTGTCTTGGGCGGTGAAGTTGAAGACTTGTTGCTACTGGATGTAACTCCATTGTCACTGGGGATTGAAACCTTAGGCGAAGTTTTCACCAAAATTATCGAGCGTAACACCACGATCCCCACCAGTAAATCGCAAATCTTTTCCACGGCGACGGACGGACAAACTTCTGTGGAAATTCACGTCCTCCAGGGTGAACGAGCGATGGCTCGTGATAACAAGAGCCTGGGTAAGTTTCTACTGGCAGGCATTCCTCCGGCTCCCAGGGGTGTGCCTCAAATTGAGGTATCCTTTGATATTGATGTTAATGGAATTCTGAACGTCTCAGCGGCGGATAAAGGCACAGGACGAGAGCAAAGCATCCGGATTACCAACACTGGTGGATTAAATACTGGTGAAGTGGAACGGATGCGCCAAGAAGCCGAGCAATTTGCCGAAGAAGACCGCCGTCGGATGCAACTGGTGGAACTGAAAAATCAAGCCGAAAGCCTCTTCTACAGTTACGAATCGACCCTAAAAGACAATGCCGATTTGGTACGCGAGGACTTGAAGGCGCAGGGAGAGAAGAAAAAGCAACAGCTACAAGCTGCACTCAAAAACCCCTCGATTGCAGTGGAGGACGTTAAACAGCAACTGGAAGATTTCCAACAAACCCTGTTTACCATTGGTGCAGCCGTCTACCAAGAGAGTGCGCCCGATTTGGAACCCGATGAGATTAGCGAAAGCGAGGAGGAACTTGCCTCACCTGTAGAAGTGAGTGAACCTTCTGAGTCGGAACCCGAAGAAGAAGAGTTAATTCTGAACTTTGATGATGAAACCGTAAATAATACTGACTATGAAACAGTTGACTAAGGCAATGCCTACCTAAATGTAAGTAGTAATTCGCTGGTTTTTTATCCAAAATGGATAGACATGCAGGTGATCCGGATATCAGCCCTCGGTGGCGATAAAGCCGATTCTCTGTACAAACTATCCCGATTAACCCACCTCCATAACGTAATCCAACCCTCCCGCATTGCTCTATGCCTGACTACTATGAGACTCTCGGCGTCTCTCGCGACGCTGACAAAGAAGAAATAAAGCGGGCTTACCGTCGCCTTGCCCGAAAGTACCATCCCGACGTTAACAAGGAACAAGGAGCGGAAGAGCGATTTAAAGAAATTAATCGAGCTTACGAAATCCTTTCCGAACCCGAAATGAAGGCACGATACGACCGCTTTGGCGAAGCGGGTGTATCCTCAGGTGCTGGTGCTGGAGCCGGCTATGCCGATTTTGGGGATATGGGTTTTGCTGATATTTTTGAAAGCTTCTTCAGCGGTTTTGCTGGTGGTATGGGTCAGCAAACGGGACGTCGGCGTGGTGGACCGACGCGAGGGGATGACCTACGCCTAGACTTGAAGCTAGAATTTCGGGAAGCTGTATTCGGTGGGGAAAAGGAAATTCGCATTCCTCACCTGGAAAACTGTAATACCTGTAACGGTACGGGGGCTAAACCGGGAACTCGACCCCGTACCTGTTCGACCTGTAGCGGCTCAGGACAAGTGCGTCGCGCTACTCGTACCCCCTTTGGCAGTTTCACGCAAGTGTCAGTCTGTCCAACCTGTAACGGCGAAGGACAGGTGATTGAAGATAAGTGTGAAACCTGTGGGGGAGCAGGTCGCAAACAAGAAACCAAAAAGCTAAAAATTACGATTCCGCCCGGTGTGGATAATGGCACTCGGCTACGGGTGTCTAAAGAAGGAGATGCTGGATTACGCGGGGGTCCTCCAGGCGATTTATATGTCTACCTCTTTGTTGAGGAAGATGCGGAATTTCAGCGGGATGGAATTAATGTTCTGTCGGATCTGAAAATTAGCTATTTACAAGCTATTTTGGGCTGTCGCCTCCAGGTTAATACTGTTGATGGTCCGGTGGAGTTGAAGATTCCCCCCGGAACCCAACCGAATACGGTATTAACGTTGGAAAATAATGGGGTGCCAAAATTAGGGAATCCGGTGAGTCGGGGTGATCATTTGATTACGATTCAAATTGATATTCCCACCCGAATCACAGCGGAGGAACGGGAGTTGCTGGAGAAGCTGGCAAAAATTAAAGGCGATCGCACGGGTAAAGGAGGGCTAGAAGACTTTTTGGGAGGACTGTTTCGCGGATGAGTAAGCCCACGGGATCGACAATTAATCAGACACCTGATGCTCAACTGGATTTGCGAGGAACACCTTGTCCGATTAACTTTGTGCGGACTAAGCTACGTCTAGAACAAATGACGCCCGGTTCTTTATTAGAAGTCTGGCTTGATCCAGGGGAACCCATTGAACAGGTTCCCGATAGTCTGACGATGGCAGGGTATCCGATTGAGGCACTCGAAGATCACACAGACTACTTTGCCCTAAGAGTACGGCGTCCGCAAGCTTCTGCATGAGCGAAGTAGTCGATATCCCACCGTATGAATTATCTGCCCCCTTATTGGGGACAGTTCTAGCAGTTCAGGCGAATTTCTATCAGGTTCGATTAGAGTCTAATTGTGATCAAGAAGACGTAGCATGCTACGTCTCTACACTATTATGTACCCGTCGTTCCCGATTGAAAAAAATTGGTCAACGGGTGATGGTGGGCGATCGCGTGGTCATCGAGGAACCCGACTGGACAGGAAATCGAGGTGCGATCGCAGAAGTTCTTCCTAGGATTACTCAACTGGATCGTCCTCCTGTTGCCAATGCTGAACAAATTCTCTTAGTTTTTGCTTTAGCAGAACCTAACTTGGATGCCTATCAACTGAGTCGCTTTTTAGTCAAGGCAGAATCGACGGGTTTCCGGGTATGTTTGTGTCTCAATAAAAGTGATTTAGTCACCCCAGAAGCCCAACAGCAGTGGCAACAGCGTTTGAACGCCTGGGGATACCAACCCCTATTTATCAGCGTTTACAATAATATCGGTTTAGCCGAACTTAGCGATCGCTTAAACCAGAAAATTACCGTCTTAGCTGGATTGTCTGGAGTCGGAAAATCCAGTTTAATTAACCAACTTGCCCCTGACGTTAACCTGCGCGTGGGAGAAGTAACCGGAAAATTAGGACGGGGACGCCACACCACCCGCCATGTGGAATTATTTGAGTTACCCCAAGGGGGTTTATTGGCAGATACGCCGGGATTTAATCAGCCTGACTTGGATTGTACGCCCACTGATTTAATTCATTATTTTCCCGAAGCGCGACAACGGTTAGCCTTAGCCAGTTGTCAATTTAGTGATTGCTTACATCGCGATGAACCTAACTGTGCGGTACAGGGAGACTGGGAACGCTATGATCATTATCTGGGGTTCTTAGCCGAAGCGATCGCACGTCAAGAACGGTTGAACCAACAAGCTGATCCAGAGTCAACTCTCAAGGCAAAAACAAAAGGAAAGGGACAAACTGAGTACGAACCCAAGTTACAAACCAAGAAATATCGGCGGCGTTCTCGGCGAACTCAACAGCAGGATTTAGAGGAACTCTATCAAGAAATGGAAGATTTATAACTGAGTATTTGCCTCTGACTCATTCTCAACTGAGAGTTTACCGGGAAGAAGAATTTTATTGGATGGTGTATGATCAGGGTGATTTTGAGCCAAAAATTGCCGTAATTGTACCATCAAGTTAGTGTTATACTGAGAATATTCTTGATAGTTAGATGAAGGGCTAGAATAAGAGACCAGGAATATTAATGCTGGAAAAGTCAGGAAAAGACTTGTATACGCAACTCCCATAGGGCTAAGTAATTTTTTAAAGTTATTCAAATTATTTTTTAGCATATCAGTTATCTTTATTGTTGATAAAAGTCACTTTTTTGGGCTATATGCTCTGCCTAGTCTTCATATATTAATCCTAATTCTCTATTCATAGCGTCTACCCCAAGTTTCAAGTTTAGATTAAATATTTATATCTATAGACAGATGCAATATTTCTTTAACTCTGAATGGCTTACAGCAGATTTCAGGTTTATGAGGTACAGCCTTAAGCAAGATCCCCGACTTCTCCAAGAAGTCGGGGATCTGTCTATGTGTTTCCATTTCCTTACCAATCTACTTATTCAGCAGTCCCTAACTTAGTCCCACAAATTTTGCAAAACTGAGCATCAGAATCATGAAAAGGTAAACCACACCCGCCACAGACTTTCTCCACTTGGTTAGCCGTTTTAAGTAAGTGCTTGACTAAATCGCCCAATTGCCAAGGAATCAGAGCAATGCCTGTCAAAATCATCAGCACTGTTAGTAATCGACCCCCTTCCGAAATTGGCGTGAGGTCACCAAATCCAACGGTGGTCATCGTTACTACAGCGAAATAGAAGGCATCTAAAAATGTCTTGAATTTTTGAGGATTTATTCCATGTTCAACTTGATAAATTAATCCTGAGTAAACAAATATTATGGTGAACAATGTAAACAATATTCGAGCTAAGATAATGGCATCTTGATTGCTAAGTCTAAAAATATAAATTTTAAAGGTAAGGAAACGAATTAACCGTAAGATCCGAAACCAACGGAAAATTAAAATAAATCGGATATCCGTCACGCCAATAAAGAAAGGCACGATCGCGATTAGATCGATAAGCGAAACAGGGCTAAAAAAGAAATTAAGTTTAGAGTCAGCAACCCAAAATCGTAGTAAATACTCGGCAACAAAAACAATTAAGATAATTCGGTCAAGAATATCTAGACTTAGGCGAAGCAGCGGGGGTATGGGATAAGTCTCTGACACAAAAATTGCTGAAGATAAGAGAATTAACCCCATGATCAGCAAATTAACCCGCCTACCCACAGGCGATTCAATATCTTCTACGTAAAGAGCAATCGTTTGTCGCAAATTATCGGGCATTAATCTGGCACTAGCAAAGGAAAGTTAAAGACTGGAGTTGAGGTATTTACCAAGATGCCCTCAATCAAACCCAACCGATTCAGCACTAACTTAAATTGTAAGATAGACCCCTATCTGTATGAGGCTCGAATTGCGTCCGCCCGACAATCTCGCAACCAGAGCTGCACGGCTCGACCCATAATACCATTGCTACTCTCTCGTGGCGGCGTGGGTGGGCGTTCTGGTGAAGGTGAACCTAGGCGCGTAAACATCAGAGCCAAACGCCATCCACTATCGGTATTGGTTAAAAATAGCCAGTGAAAACTCTCTCGTTCGATCACACCTCCCTGGACATATTGGCGTTCTAGAGTGGTGAAAAACACTTGCTGTGGGGGTTCTACGTTTGCAGTCGTCACAGAATTATAGGAACCCGGACCAAGGGTCAGGGGTTGAAATTCCGCTCGCCCTGCCACGATTATATATAGATCGATATCGATGTCCTCATTTACAGGTCGCGATCGCTGAATCACCCGATTCGCGTAGTTAGGTAAATCCCGCAGCATCAAAGAGGTTAAGGTTTCTAGATCAGCCGGACAAGTCGCCGATTGAGCTAGAAGTGTGGGTGTAGGGGGACAGGGGTGCAGGAGCGCAGGGGTACAGGGGAGGACTCTTGGCTTTGTCGGTTTCATTCTCAGCGTTTGTGAGCCGAGGATATAATCGGTGTTAAATGTCCCACCATCCATCTGAAATCCCAGCCAACAGGCAATTGTTAAGCATTGGAGCAACTTAAGACTCATAAGGAGTTACAAGAGACTTTGCCAAGAAACTATTTCGACCCAAAAAATAGAATAGTGCGATCGCTAAACGATCAGGGAATTCATTAATAATTCGGCTACTTTAGTTAAAAGGACAAAAAGCATGAAAATTGACACTGACGGGAAAATTACTATCCCTCCAGACATTCAAAACAAGCTTGGGTTTCGACCAGGGACAGAAATTCAATTTGAAGTAATAGGGAATACCTTGCACATTCGCAAGCCTCAAGGCTTTAGCCGAGGAAAACAAATAATTACTGCCATTCGTGGTAAAGCCACTAACCGACTGACAACTAATGACATTATGCAACTAACTCGCGAAAACCGATGAGCGAAATTTTGGTAGATAGTAATGTCATTTTGGATATTCTCACCGAAGATACTCAATGGTTTGACTGGTCATCGCAAATGCTAACTGACTACGCCAATCAGGGAGATTTAGTGATTAATCCGATCATTTACGCCGAAATATCGATTGGGTTCAATCAACCCCAAGAAGTTGAAGACGCTTTACCAGAAGATTTTTTTCGTCGAGATCCCCTACCCTATTCAGCCGCTTTTCTAGCAGGACAAAGCTTTTTGGCATATCGGCGACATGGAGGTGAACGGCGATCGCCACTTCCTGACTTTTATATCGGTGCCCATGCTGTCATAGCAAATATGCCTCTGCTTACCCGTGATGTCAATCGTTATCGTACATATTTTCCATCCGTTCAACTCATTACGCCATAGGTATCTAGCTTATGATTATAACGATATCAGTGCAAAGCGCTATAACTCGTCGCAAATTCTTTGCCAAGCTGCAACGGGGTCAGGCGCAGCCGTGATGGGACGTCCAATCACCAGGTAATCAGCGCCCGCTTTCAGAGCATCTGCTGGTGTCATCGAGCGCCGTTGATCGCCCTGTTCCGACCAACTGGGACGGACGCCGGGACAAACGAGGAGAAAGTCATCCCCACATATTTGGCGAAGCTGAGACACTTCTTGAGGCGAACAAACTGCACCATTTAATCCGGTTTCTTGTGCCAAAAGTGCCATCTGTAGGGCGTATTCAGGTAACTCAATCGGAACTTTTAAATCAAAGGCTAAATCTCGTGAGTTCAAACTGGTGAGTAGGGAAATAGCAATTAACTTCGGTGGTGAACAAGCGGCGGCTTCTGCTCCTTCCTTCGCTGCTGCTACCGCTCCTTTGAGCGCCATACGCCCTGCTACTGCATGAATTGTCAGTAAATCTACCCCGTATCCAGCAGCCGCCCGTGTTGCCCCAGCTACCGTATTGGGAATATCGTGAAACTTGAGATCTAAAAATATCCGTCTTTGCCGATCTTTGAGAATCTGAAGAATCGCGGGTCCACTGCTGACAAATAGTTCCAGTCCGACTTTCCAGAACCTCACCTGCGGTAATTGTTCCACGAGGGCGATCGCTTGGGCTTCGGTTGGTACATCTAAGGGGACGATAATCCGCTCGGCTACTGACATGGAAAATGCTTGTTGATAAGTAGCCACAGATTATCCCATTTTTATTTAACCGCGCAACTTATGCAATCTCAAAAGGCGTTCTGACCACCTTGGTGAAGCACTTTTGAGCAATCAGTGCAGGTTTTGTTGAGTCGTTATCGCTAAATCCGTCCCTACAATTGAATAAGGGCGGGTTTTGTTGAGCCGTTATTGGTGAGTTGTAGACCGGAGCGTCTAAACCCGCCCCTACAATTTACACCCATAGATAGTTTAAGGGGAAAGAAATTTCTTTCCCCTTTTTTGGTAGTTATATGCGTGAAGTGTCTCTCCCTAATAGGGAAAAGACTTCTCCCGACCCACAGGCATATAGCCTGTTTTGTACGAAACTATTGAGGAACGATACTCAGTTCCGAGGCACCGCTTTACAGGAATCCGACTCCCTCGGACGTTCGTTCTCTTCTCAGTATAGCAAAGATAGTTGGATCTATGCTTTTTGCTGTTCTTTCTATGTTTTTTAGCGCTAAGTAATGGCTCTGCCTTCTGCATAAATGCTCGATAAAAAAGCCATTCCTAGAAAAACCCATAGCAGTATTAGCGGCAATAATGGTGACATGAGCGAACCTCCTCTGGAACACACAGTCTGATTATCTTTATAATACCACTTGCTCCACGGATTAAATTGACAAATTTGTCAATTTGCGCTACATCCCAGCTTCCCCCGCTCCTCCTGCTTGCACGCCCGGGTCAAAAACTTTTGCTGTTATGCGCTAGCTGCTGAGGATGTCAACCGCACCGATTTCTTTTTCCCTACCTGTAAAACCTTGCCCTCTAAAGCCTCTGGGGAATCAAAGGAGCAGTCTACATCCGTAATCCGATCGCCCTCTAGTTTCACACCGCCACCTTTAATCTGTCGCCGCCCTTCGCCACTACTACTGCACAACCCACTGACATTAAGAATATAAAACAACTTAGCGGGAAACTCGACTTGGGAGAGGGAAAATTCGGGGATAGCCCCCCCGCCTTTTGCCTCATCTGCTTCCTTTTGACCATGATATTGGGTAACAATTGTCCAAGCCAGGAGTTGTTGGCGATCGCGGGGATTTGCCGGGAGTTCCGCTAAGGGTAAGTCAGTGAGTAGCTCAAAATACTCCTCCAACAGATTATCCTTCGTCCCTTCCAGCTTCTGATACATGGGTTGAGCCGCCTCCCGCAACCCCACATAATTGTTCAGCGACTTCGACATTTTCAGCACGCCATCTGTACCAATTAAAATCGGCAGCAGTAATCCAAACTGGGGGGTTTGACCAAAATGCCGTTGTAAATCTCGCCCCACCGCAATATTAAATTTTTGATCCGTTCCGCCTAACTCCACATCCGCCTGAACCGCCACCGAATCATACCCTTGCATCAAGGGATAGAGAAACTCATGTAGGTAAATGGGGTTTTCCTGTTTAAATCGTTCCGCAAACCCCTCCTTCGCTAGCATCTGCCCCACCGTCATCGTGGCTAACAAATCGAGAATCTCTGCCAAATCCAACTTACTTAACCATTCCGAGTTATAGCGAATTTCCAGGCGTCCTGGTGTTTCAAAATCTAAAATCGGACGCACCTGATCCAAGTAGGTTTGGGCATTTTGCTGCACCTGTTCGTCAGAAAGATGCTTCCGGACTTCCGACTTACCACTTGGATCACCGATTCTTGCGGTAAAATCGCCAATAATTAGGACAGCCGTATGACCCGCATCCTGAAACGCCCGTAATTTCCGTACAGGAATACTATGACCCAAGTGGATATCTGTCCCCGTCGGGTCAATTCCCAACTTGATCCGCAAGGGATGCTCAGTTTGGAGAATCCGTTGCTCTAGGTTCTCACTCGGGTCTTGAGAATCCGGTTGGTTGGGAAAAATGTCACTAACACCTCGGTATAACCAAGATAATGACTGAGACATTGTGTTTAAAGAGTTTGACATTCGTCTGGGAAATCTTTCAGGATTAACGTGCAGGAGAATGGCAGATGTTTAACTGCTGAGGGGTTTGGGGAGCGATAAGTCCCACGATTAGCGTTGGGATGCTTCGACAAGCTCAGCAACACCATGGATTCCCCAAGTCAATTGAGTGGGATTCAATATCCCCGAAATTGAAATTTACCACTTCAATGATAATGTGGTAGAACCTACCTATGATTCTAAACCACACCTACCGCCTATATCCTGATAACCAACAAGCCCAACTTCTAGATGAGTGGTTGGAAACATTGCGGGTGTCCTACAACTATGCGTTGCGGGAAATCAAAGACTGGATTGCTTCTCGCAAGTGTCCAATGGATAGGTGTAGTTTGGAGTTTGAGTATATCATGAGTGCCGATTATCCCTTTCCTAGCTACCACCAACAACAAAACAATCTACCTAAAGCTAAGAAGGAATTTCCACGACTCAAATCTGTTCCCTCCCAAGTCTTGCAGACTAACATTAGAAGGTTACATGATGCTTGGGACTTCTTTAGGGAGAGGGGTTATGGATTCCCCCGCTTCAAGAAAGTGGGACAAATGAAGTCGATGTTATTCCCACAATTCAAGACCAACCCAGTTACAGGTTGGCACATCCAACTGCCAAAATTAGGGAAAGTGGAAATCAACTTGCATCGACCTATCCCTGACGGATTTGTGGTTAGGCAAGTACGGGTAGTCAAAAAGGCAATGGGATGGTTTGCAGTAATTACTCTGTACTCAGATCTGGAAATTCCAGATCCTTCACCTCATGGTCACGCCATTGGGGTGAGTAACTGTAACCAAAACCCTTGACACATCTACCCATTGTTGCCCA
>CAKZMA010000915.1 GCA_937127375.1 uncultured Coleofasciculus sp.
CCTGATGTTGATCCCAATCGCGGCTTATTGCAATTACCCACAGGATTAGTTGACCAGACGAAACTTATTGACCGTTCCTGTAATGCGGGAGGTGCAGCGTTAGCCAGTAGCTTTATTTTTACAGGTCGTGGTGGTATTCCTCCGAGTCCTCTGGATGTTCTGGAAAGTGACGTAATGGTCAGTAATTGGGTAACTTTGGATGAAGAGACTCCAACCCAAACGCAACCAGAAACTGTCACGTCCAATTCAAATCAACCTCGGCAAATTATTGAAGCACAAGGGTGGGTGAAATTGGCAGATGGGCAGATAATTTTGGTGGCGGAATCGCCCACAGTTACACCCCAGATGAATTGGCAAAATACCACAGGCTGTGAAAGTCCTGAATCAAAGTAGTGATCAATGTCGAGTTTATGATGACTAAATAAACTCCTACACTGCCCTTTACCCAGCACCCAGCTAAAATAGTGGAATAGATATTACGATTTTAGGGGCGCAAGGCTTGCGCCCCTAAAATTTCCTTTAAATGCACCCTGTTTAAATCCTTCTTTTAGCCTCTCGATGATACAAAATATTTTCGTTTTTTTTAAATTTAGTGGGCTGGAGATTAACGCCATCAAGATAAGCATGGCTGATATCAACTTGACTCAGATTAGCCCCACTCAGATTAACATCACTCAGATTAGCATCACTCAAATCTGCCCCTCTCAAATCCGCCCCGCTTAAGTTAGCACCACTTAAATTAGCATCGGTAAAATCAGTATTTCTCAGATTAGCCCCACTCAAATCCGCATCACTTAAATCCGCATTATTGAAGTCAGCATAACTCAGATTAGCCCCACTCAGATCAGCGTCACTTAGGATAGTATCCATCAAATCGGCTTGACTCAGATCCGTTCTACTCAAGTTAGCATGACTTAAATCCGCCCGACTCAAGTCCGCCCCCTTTAAATTAGCACCAATAAGATTAGCATGGCTCAGGTTAGCATCAATCAGATCAGCACCTCTCAGGTTAACTTCACTCAGATCCGCATGACTCAGATCTGTGGCAATCAAGCAAGCACCAGAGAGTTTCGCGGCATTCAGTTTCGCTTTATTCAGTTTCGCTTTATCCAGGTGACTGTTACTCAGATCAGCGGTAATTAAATTGGCTTCTTGTAAGTTAGCTTCATAGAGAAACGCTTTCGGTAAGTTGATACCTTGTAAATTTGTTCCCGGAATATTGAGTCCTCTCAAACTCACACCATCTTCATTCAAATCTTGCAAGGCGTGAACCCGGGCATAGCTAGTTTGTCGTCCATGGGCAGCGTCTATTGTGCGCCAAGCTTGGTAATAGAATTGTTTTTTTCGATTCGGCGTTTCTTTTAAAAATAAAACAACCGCTGCAAAAATACTGATAGCTTCAACATTATTCAGAATTTTAGAGAGTTGAGAGTTCTCATCCGTGATCAGGATCACGCCGATGACCAGAACAGTCGCCCCGACAACAACTAACCAAGTGGGTAACTTCCAAAAATAAGCAACGAGATGAACTGAAAATTTTCGTAACCAAAAGATTAATCGCTTAAGCTTTGTCTTCACTGAATCACTATTTAACCTCCTAATACATCTTTTACAGGATGCCCATCTATTATAAATCCCCCGAACTTTATTCGAGGGATTAGGCTTAAGTCTTTAATTTCAGTGACGCCAATAGGTTTAAGCGGGATTGGTTTGAGTTCGTTTCTCTAGAAGACTCACAATTGATGCCTTTTCCAGCAGCCCAATCAGGACTCCATTTTCGCGCACCACAGGCAATTGAGTAAATTTGCCTTGTTCCAGCAGCGTAATCACTTCTAACAGAGACTGATCAGATTTGACGATCGCATCCAACTCCACAGGCTTGATCAGTTCGCTGACTGGAGTCGTTGTCCAGTTCGAGGTGGGGATAGTTTTGAGATCATCAACCGCGATCGCACCGATCAATTGTCCTTGTTCATCAGTCACCAAGAACTTGCGCCATTCTTTTTTGCCGATAATGTAGTTGTTGGCAAAGTCCCGCAGCGACAGATCCGCCGAGATAATTGGACTCTCTGGAATTACCGCATCTTCGGCTTTGAGATCCTGGAGTTTTTCTTGCAGGGTGGCTGATTGCGCCGACATACCCGCATTTTGTAGCAGGAATACCCCAATTAATAGCGTCCAGATACTACCAAAATTACTCAGTCCCAAGACAGAAAGGATACCGATGCTGATTCCCATCCATCCTACAACCTGACCAACCCGGCTGGCAAAAACAACACCTCTATAGGGATTCCCGGTGATTTTCCAAACCACGGACTTGAGGATATTCCCACCATCTAAAGGTAAGCCAGGAATCAGGTTGAACAGGGCTAAGACTAAATTGATCGAAGCCAGTAAACTGAGAATGGCTGCCAAGGGACCAGAGACGCCGCTGCTCACGCCGATACCCGTAAATAGGGCAAAAAGGGCTAAGCTAACTAAAGGACCTGCGATCGCGACCCAGAATGCTTCGGCTGGCGTTTGAGATTCCTTCTCCAAGCTGGCTAGACCCCCAAAGAGAAACAGGGTAATCGATTTCACCTCAATGCCCTGGCGAATGGCGACTAAACTATGTCCCAATTCATGGGCTAAAACCGAGGCAAATAGCAACAGCGCCCCCACGAATCCCAACATCCAGGGTAAGAGACCTGTCAATCCAGCAAATCCGCCGAGATATCCCCCAAACTCAAACGTGACCAAAGCGAGAACTAAAAACCAGGAGGGGTTTACATAAAAGGGAATCCCCAATAAATTACCAACACGAATACTACCGTTCATACGAATTACCTCAAATCTACTCTCAAAGAAAACGTTTTTGTTTTTATAGTGTCCTCCTTGGGGTCTGAATCTATCGTAACGAAATGTAAAACTTCCGTTCCACCATTATTTTTCGTAAAATCCGATCCCAGGGGTTCGGTTGTGAACATCAGCTAGTCTGTACCGTCTGTCTAGGTGTGGTTGATAATAATAGAGGAAGGACAACCTCAATGTGCCACTATTTTTTGTTTTCATCATCAGCCCACTCATCCTCTTAATTTAGGTCATGTCTGTTTCTGAATCCACTACTATCCAGTTTTATCACCAAGAAGAACTCCAGCAAATCCTGAATCTCGCGATCGTCCGTCAAGCCAATGGCGGTGAGTTTTCCCGGACGCAGCTTGTAGAAATTGCCGCTGAATTGGGAATCTCGCCAGCGAACCTCCAACTAGCGGAACAGGAATGGCGGCTTCAGCAACAACAGCAGCACAAGCGCCGGGAGTTTGAACAGTATCGGCGCAGCCAATTAAAGCAGCGTTTGGGCAAATATATTATCGTTAATGGCTTTTTGGTTGTAATTAATCTGCTCAGTGCGGGTCAGCTTTCCTGGGCATTGTATATTCTCTTGTTTTGGGGAGCAGGACTGGGTTTGAAGACGTGGAATACTTATCAACTTCAAGGAGACGCTTATGAAAAAGCGTTTCAAAAGTGGTATCGCCAGCAACAGTTGAATCAGTTGACTCAATCCATTTTTACGCGGCTGAACAATTGGATTAAGGCAACATAAGGATTCAGTCATTCATAAATAGGGATTGCTGCACACAATACTTATTCAGCAATCCCTAAATATCTTTGGCAAAACTCCAACGCTACGGCGACATCACTGGTTTGCTGTGGATACATTACCACCGGACGATCAATGACAATTAATGGAATTCCCAACTGCGCCGCCACTTGTCGCTTCGTCGCCTCTCCCCCGGCTACCCCAGACGCCTTTGTCACCACCCGTGAAATATCCCAGTGACGCCAGAGTGCCATTTCCAATTCAAAGGGTACAGGGGGGCGTAGCGCAATAATGCGATCGCGACTAAATCCTGCTGCGATAGCCGCCTCTAGAGACGTAACGGCGGGAAGAATCCGGGCAAATAGAGTCGATCGCGCTTGCCAGTCTTGAAATAAGGATAAAACTTTATAACCAACGGTTAACAGTACCCGTTGTTGATTTAAATAGTCACCCGCCACCAAGGTTTCAAAACTGTCTAAGCTAATCACAGATGGTTCATTATTCGTCTGTAGGGGCGGGTTTAGGGAATTGGGTTTCGCTGTTGATGATAACCTTTGTTCAAAACCCGCCCTGACCGATGTGTAGGGGCGGGTTTCACTATTATCATTTATTGTCACCCTGATGTGACTAAACCCGCCCTGATCTCCCCCATCTCCTTGAACGACAGGACGTTCAAAACGCAGGTAGGGAATCTGGTAACGTTGTGCAGTCGCGATCGCAAGTCGGGAAATTTCTACCGCATAGGGATGAGATGCATCAAGTATGGCTCTGATATGCTGCTGTTGACAAAGCTGCTCAATCTGCTTCCCATTCAAGCGCCCCACTTGTATCTGTAAGCTGGGTGTTTGAGGATAAAGGGACTCGGCGGCGGCTGTTGTCACCGTAACCAGACAAGGTAAATTCAGAGACGCGATCGCCTCTGCTAACTGTACACTCTCACTTGTCCCACCAATCAGCCACAGACTTTGACTCTCTGGCAAAACCTACCGACCTTTCAGCGCTCTGGTAAAATTTTTCCGATAAGACTTATTTGCCACAATTAAAGCGGGCCACAACAGAGACAAATAAATCCGGTTAGGCAAGCTACGAGAGAAGTTTGTCCGATTGAACCCCCTCCAGAACTTCCAAGCGCCGTAGCCATAAATCCCTAACACTAGAAGCAAAACTAATACTTTCATCCAATTAACCCCCAAGAAGCCGAATCAGGGACTGTTTCACACCGACTGCAAAGCCTCAGCCGAGCAAAAGCGAACCTGCTAATTCACTCATTTTAGACCAACTCCCCCAAAACGTCTCCGGTTACATCTGGCAGTATACGAATCCTTGAATCACTTTTACAATAACGTTTTCAGCCTTTTAGCTGCCACATTTCAGCCCTGGGTAGAATTGATCCCGACTACAAGTCAAAGTAGCATTAAGTTCAGTTCTAGTCTATTTATCCATTAGAGTTCAGTTGTAGCATGACCGGGCTAGCTGAGTTAAACGAGACAATAAGTAAAAAAATATACGGTGCAAACACCGTGAAGCCAAAAATTTTTAGGAGGACTTATGCGAGCAGTGCTGATGGCAGGCGGTTCGGGAACACGTCTGAGACCCCTAACCTGTGATCTGCCCAAACCCATGGTGCCGGTACTCAATCGACCGATCGCCGAACACATTATCAACCTACTCAAACGCCATAATATCACCGAAGTTATTGCTACACTGTACTACCTCCCCGATGTAATGCGGGATTATTTCCAAGATGGCAGTGACTTTGGCGTGCAAATGACGTATGCCGTGGAAGAAGAGCAGCCCCTCGGTACTGCCGGTTGCGTGAAAAACATTGCCGAATTACTCGATGATACCTTCATTGTGATCAGTGGTGACAGCATCACCGACTTTGATTTAAAAGCTGCCATTGAATTCCATAAAAGCCGTAACTCTAAAGCCACCATTGTTCTCTACCGTGTCCCCAATCCTGTGGAATTTGGGGTGGTAATTACCGATGAGCAAATGCGGATTCGCCGCTTTTTAGAAAAACCCTCAACCAGTGAGATTTTCTCAGATACGGTAAATACAGGCACTTACATCTTAGAACCGTCTGTCTTAGATTACTTGCCCGAAAACACAGAATCTGACTTTTCTAAAGACCTGTTTCCCCTACTCTTAGACAAAGGGGAACCCATGTATGGCTTTGTCGCGGATGGATATTGGTGTGATGTCGGTCATCTCGATGCTTACCGCGAATCCCACTACGACGCCTTAGATAGAAAGGTAGAGATTGATTTTGCTTACGAAGAGCGCAGATCAGGACTATGGGTGGGACAAAATACATCCATTGATCCTACGGTTAAAATCGAAACCCCAGCCCTAATTGGCAGTAATTGTCGCATTGGTCCAGGGGTGAATATTGAAGCCGGAACCGTGATTGGGGATAATGTCTCCGTTGGGGCTTACGCTGACCTGAAGCGTCCGATTCTCTGGAATGGTTCGATTATTGGTGATGAAGTCCATCTGCGGGCTTGTGTGATTTCCCGAGGAACCCGGGTGGATCGTCGCGCCCATGTCTTGGAAGGTGCAGTTGTCGGTTCTCTATCAACCGTGGGAGAAGAAGCCCAAATTAGCCCTAGTGTGAGGGTTTGGCCCAGCAAGAAAATTGAATCGGGTGCCATGTTAAACATGAACCTGATTTGGGGGAGTACAGCGCAACGGAATCTTTTTGGTCAACGTGGCGTTCAAGGCTTGGCGAATATTGATATTACGCCAGAGTTTGCCGTCAAATTGGGTGCGGCTTACGGATCAACCTTAAAACCGGGGTCTCAAATCACCGTCTCTCGCGATCAACGCAGTATCTCCCGCATGGTATCGCGATCGCTAATTGCGGGCTTGATGTCGGTGGGGGTTCACGTCCAGAACCTAGAAGCCACAGCCATCCCCATCGCTCGTCTGGTTGTACCCACCCTAGCCGTTATCGGGGGGATTCACGTCCGGGTACACCCGGATCGCCCCGACTATATTCTGATCGAGATTTTTGATTCCCACGGCATCAATATCTCTAAGGCGAAGGAGAAGAAAATTGAAGGGGCTTACTTCAAAGAGGACTTGCGCCGATCACCGATTCCAGAAATCGGCAATGTCAACTACCCCAGCCAGTTACTCGATCTCTATAGCGTCGGCTTTGAGCGGCATTTAAATGTGCAAGCGATTCGCAATAGTGGCGCGAAATTAGTGATTGACTATGCTTATGCCGTTTCTGGGGCAGTTCTTCCCGTCTTATTGGCGAAATTCGGCTGTGATGCGGTTGTCCTCAATGCCAGTTTAAATCAAATGTCCCTCTCCGCCGATGAACGAGAAGGATTGCTCACCCAACTCGGTCAAGTAGTTGAAGCCCTTAAAGGTAATTTTGGTGTGCAGGTGTCCGCTAATGGGGAACAACTGATCTTGGTGGATGAATCCGGAATGCCCGTGCGCGGGGAAACCCTAACTGCGCTGATGGTTAGCGTAATGCTAACAGCTCATCCTCGCAGTACGGTAGTGGTTCCGGTGCATACCTCCAGTGCTGTGGAACAAATCGCCCGTCGTCATGATGGTCGAGTGATTCGTACTAAAGCGAATCCAGCGGCGTTGATGGAAGCCTCTCAAACTAATCCTAATGTGGTATTGGGTGGTTCTGAGGAAATGGGCTTTATTTTTCCGCAACTCCATCCCGGATTTGATGCCATGTTCTGCATCGCTAAGTTAATTGAGATGCTGACAATTCAAGAGCGATCCTTAGGTCAGATCAAGAGCGAATTGCCTCGGGTGTGCCATAAAACCTATACCATGCGCTGTCCTTGGACGGTCAAGGGAGCATTGATGCGCCACTTAGTTGAAACCCATGCCAATGATGACTTAGAACTCATTGATGGGGTGAAAATTGTGGATCGGCACACAGACAGTTGGGTGTTGATTTTGCCCGATGCTGGAGAACCGCTTGTCCATGTCTTTGCCAACAGTGATGACCGGAATTGGGTCGATGAAAATCTGAGAAAATATCGCACGTATGTGCAAGAGTTCATCGAACAAGAGCAAGGGTTAGAACTGCCCCAAGCTGAATCCACTGTCTAAGATGAGGTGTAGAGACCTAGCATGCTACGTCTGGAACAGTCAGGGCTTGCTCCTCGCCCCTGACAATATAGTACTTTTGTTCTAAATTAAAGAAGGAGGACGTTGAGTTATAGCAACGGACTCCTTTTTTCAATGGTCAACATCGGTCTGCTGGGTCAGGAGTAGTAATGATAGAATGGGCGAATATGGTTTTTTAAACGACCAATTGTCCCAAACATAAGCGCTACTCAACTAGCAGTCACGGTCAATGAATAGACCGATTACCCAAAGCGCCAGGAGATATTAACGATGAATAGCTGCGTCTTGATGGCACAAATTATTCAAGATCCAGAACTGCGTTACACCTCAGATAATCAAACCCCGATTGCCCAAATGCTGGTGCAGTTCCCCAGTATGCGATCCGACGATCCACCCGCAACACTCAAAGTCGTCGGTTGGGGCAATTTGGCTCAAGAAATCAAGGAAAACTATGGGGTTGGTGATCTTGTCGTCCTGGAAGGGCGTCTGAGTATGAATACGATTGAGCGCCCCGAAGGATTTAAAGAAAAACGGGCTGAATTAACCACTTATCGAGTTCATAAACTGGGTGCAGATACGGACATGGGGCTAGAAACGGCTACCGTTTCTCCAACGATGCAGGCGACAACAATCCCATCATCACCCAAGAAATCAGAGAATGTTGTTCCCATGCGATCGCGTCCCGCCCCTCCAACCTCGGCACCTGTATCCGCACCGAGAGATCAGGACTATGATTATTCATCGCCAATTGAGCAGCCGACTTATGAACCGACTACGGTACCAAACGTTCCCCCGGTTCCTGATACCCAGAAAGATTTAGATGATATTCCTTTTTAAGCGGGGTTGGGGCAGTTTTGTCATGTGTAGAGACGTGCCATGGCACGTCTGTAGGGGCGGGTTTTACTACTATCGTTTCTTACCTCACCCATAAGTAACTAAACCCGCCCCGACTGAGTGAGAGAGTGGTAAAATTTGCTATAATTTCCAAAACTAATCATTCAGATTAGCTTGAAATTGCTGGTTAATTTGTCAGATAGGATAGATTGTGTTTCAAGTTCTCTACCCCCTCATTCAGGCGATTCAGCCTTTTCTCATACCCTTGTGCTTTTGCCTAGCGTGGGCAATAGTAATCCTGAGCCTGATGACAGTCTGGTTGGCGATTAAAGATGGTGTAGCCAATGCCAAGCGCATGCATCAAATCCCTTGTAGCCACTGTCAATTTTTTACCAACGATTATCGTCTCAAATGTACCATTCATCCGTCTGTTGCCAATTCGGAACAAGCGATTAATTGTCGAGACTATTGTGCAGCTAATCAGAGTATAACGCTGAATTAGCCCAAGGTTGTGGACGTGCCTATAATAAAATAATTCTAAAATGCTGTAATCCTTGTTAGTATTGGATTACGGCAAATACTCAAGGTTATCCCCTCAGATTGAGATTCAACCGAGGGGTGGTTTTTATGAAAAATATTGTGACAAAATGAGCATTATTCAGACTCACCAGATCGTTTGTTTAGAATACGCAACACGCCACTTATACGCTGAAGTGATTGAAGTCGTTGAATGGCGGCAGATTTGTTGGTTGCGCCCTTTGATGCTAGCTGTAACCCCAAGTGAAAATGAAGACATAAACCACGTTACAGCCCAATCTCTGAGATTGTATGATTTGCGTCAAGGACCTGACATATTGTGGCCCACAAAGTTTTTACGACTGGTTTGGGATACGGAGGTCATTCCTCTATTAGCGCAACTGGAAGACTTACATCACCACCCAAAAGATAATTCTGATACTCGCCATCAACTTGCTGATTTCATTGCTGAAGTTTGGCAAACCTATCCTCAGGAGTTTGAGTCATCCATGAAATCAACTCTATAGGGTAATCCAAAATTGGCTTTTGGCACTTACAAAAATTTCCCGTATAGCTGGTGATGATTAACGTAACGCTCTAAACACTAGGAACTAACCGGATTCTACCCGCATCCATCTCAGCCATTAATAATTCAAGGGCTTCGTAATCGACATCGGAAATATATCCTAAGCGAGTTAATTCGTAGTTAATTTCATTCTCTATATCAGGAGTTAGTTGCCTGATATAAAGCGCTCTTTCAACCAAATGGCGGATAACGTAGGTAGTTTTCACTCTCTTATTGCACAGAATTCCATACTAGATCAATTCTCTGGGGAATTACTAGGCGAGAGCGTGATTCTAATCATTTTTTTTGGTGATCTATATCACGGTGATTTGGCAAGAAATCGTATAAGGAATTGATTCAATAACTAAGCAGACGGTTTGCTTAAGCCGCCGAAAAAGGAACAATTCAAACAGTTTATCGCACATCAGTCCTTCCTGGGTAATCAATTAGCGTATTTGATTATACTAAAAATTGTTAAAGAGGTATAATAAATGCTAAAAAATGATTCATTTTATTCTCTACCTGGAGGAAGATGCCACAGATAGGCTATTAATTATAGATATAAAGCAACTGGTATTAAGGATAAAGATTTCGTGAAGCAGAAATTGTGGGATATGACTTTTGGCTAAGTGTTCATTAATCAGTATATTCGGCTACAATTTTTAATCTGTGTTTACGAACACTAAAAACCGAAAGAAGGGAAGTCACCGACCAAGGAAACCTTAAACCGTTTTTAATGAAAACTTGTAGCAGATTGGAGAATTGACGCGCTATCTTTAGGTAGATTCTCTAATCCAATGTCTTAACCTATACAAATCCGAGGAGTGAGCTATGGCAATCGCGACTTTAGACTCCAAGTTATCAATCGTTAGACCAACGGGTCAGGTTAATGCCTCTAATGCGGTTGAATTGGATCGGCAACTGACATCGGCTATTTTGTCGGCTCGTAATGCGACAGTGCTGGTGGATATGCAGCAGGTAGAAACCCTTGACAGTGCTGGCTTGGGTGTATTGGTATCAGCGTTGCGTTTAGCGCAACAGCGAAACCAGCGCTTTAGCATTTGCAGTGTGGGGGATTCGGTGCGGATGATTTTTGAGTTAACTCAACTGGATCAAGCCATGGAAATCTTTGCAAGCTATGATGCTTTCTTGGCAACCTTGGCAGCTAAAGAAGACAGCCCAAGACGGACACTGGCATTCGCTTGATTCCTTTGGCGCTAGTTGGCTGAACAGGTTTAGTAGTGTACCCTGATTAACTCGGTTGAACAGATGCCCATGATATCGAGAAACTAGAACAATATCATAAAGTAGGTGAATTGTACACTCCCTGAGCGAATTAATTTTTTCTTTTGGGAGATAGTCACAGGACAAGAGTCTGACGACCATTGGGCATTATTGCTAGTCTTCTGTAAGATGGATGAGTTGTAAGGGTTAACTGCACTCGATTCAGAGGGGCAAGGTTGTCATGACGATCGCACCAGAGAAACTACTGACCAAAGACATCATCAAACCAGCCCGCTACCTGGGAAATGAGTTAGGCGCTGTTCATAAACCCTGGGACACCGCTAAGGTGCGCTGGGTATTAACCTACCCAGAAGTCTATGAAGTGGGTGCATCTAATTTAGGACATATTATTCTCTACAACATCCTAAACACTCAACCTCGACAACTTTGCGATCGCGCTTATTTACCTGCGCCGGATTTAGCCGAAAAGTTGCGGGAAAGTAAAACCCCTCTGTTTACGGTCGAAAATCGGCGATCGCTCACAGATTTTGATATCCTGGGATTCAGCCTCAGTTACGAACTTGGGGCGACAAATATCCTGGAAATGCTCTCCTTAGCCCAGATTCCCCTCACTTGGCAAGAACGGGCAAATCACCCGATTACAGAAATTCCCCTCATTTTTGCTGGCGGACAAACGGCGACATCCAACCCGGAACCCTACGCCGACTTTTTAGATATTGTGGCGCTGGGGGATGGGGAAGAATTACTCCCGGAAATGGGTTTAATTATTGAAGAAGGCAAAGCCGCCGGATTAACGCGCACTGAATTACTTTTAGACTTGGCACAGATTCCGGGGGTTTATGTGCCACAATTCTACGATATGGCAGAGGATGGTTCAGTTCATCCCAATCGCCCCGATGTGCCAGCGCGGATTCTGCGGCGGGTTGCTACACCAATACCAGACTATTCTATTGGACTCGTCCCCTATATCGAAACTGTCCATGATCGGCTGACGATTGAAGTTCGGCGCGGTTGTACCAGAGGATGTCGTTTCTGTCAACCGGGAATGTTAACCCGCCCCGCTAGGGATGTGGAACCGGAGAAAGTCGTGGATGCGATCGCAAAGGGGATGCAGGCGACGGGATATAATGAGTTTTCCCTGCTTTCCCTCTCCTGTTCCGATTACCTGTCCCTACCTGCCGTGGGATTGGAGGTAAAGAATCGTCTCAAAAATGAGAATATCTCTCTGTCTCTCCCCAGCCAACGGGTGGATCGGTTTGATGAAAACATTGCCAATATTATCGGCGGTACACGTAAAAGCGGGTTAACCTTCGCCCCAGAAGCCGGCACCCAACGGATGCGGGATATTGTGAATAAGGGATTGACGAATGAAGAATTGCTGCGGGGTGTGAAGACAGCGTTTGAGCAAGGATGGGATAAAGTTAAACTCTACTTTATGATTGGCTTGCCCGGTGAGACTGATGCCGATGTGATCGGGATTGCGGAAACGGTGAGGTGGTTGCAGCAAGAATGTCGGGCATCGGGGCGGAAACGGTTTAACTTTAATATCACGATTTCTAACTTTACGCCTAAGCCCCATACGCCGTTTCAGTGGCATTCGGTGTCTACGTCTGAGTTTATCCGTAAGCAAGACTTATTACGCGATGCCTTTCGTCGGATTAAGGGTGTGAAGGTGAATTACACCGACGTGCGAATTTCGGCAATGGAAGACTTTGTTGGGCGGGGTGACAGACGCTTAGGGGCGGTGGTGCGTCGCGCCTGGGAATTGGGTGCGGGAATGGATGCGTGGTGGGAAAGTTTAGATAAAGCATTTGCGGCTTGGGAAGGTGCGATCGCAGAATCTGATCTTACCTGGAAGTATCGCCAAATCGAAAACGGTGAATGGAATGTGTTTCATGATTCAACCCTCTCGCACTCAGACGGGGCGGGTTTAGTTGCATCTGGGTATAAAGCAAAGGATAGTAGTGAAACCCGCCCCTACACCTTTTCCCCCTTACCCTGGGATCACATTGATACCGGGATTGATAAAAACTGGCTAATTGAAGACTTACAACGCGCCTTAGAAGCGGCAACTGTACCCGATTGTGCCTTTGAGGGCTGTTCTCACTGTGGGATCTGTGGCACGGATTTTGGTCATAATATTGTCTTTGAACCGCCGCAAATTCCCGAATTTACAGGTCATTTTAAGCCAAATCAACACAAAGCGCAGCGGTTGCGGGTATGGTACGGTAAGTTGGGCGAAATGACATTAGTCAGTCATTTGGATTTAGTCCGGTTATTTGACCGCGCCGTGAGACGGGCATCCTTACCGATTACCTTTACTGGCGGATATCATCCTGGACCCCGGATTATGATTGCTAATGCCTTATCATTAGGGATGTCGAGTAGTGGCGAAATTGCCGACTTTGAGTTAACCGAGTCGATGGATGTGGCGGAGTTTCAGCAACGGCTTGCGGATCAGCTGCCGCCGGATATCCCGGTGTATCAGGTTGAAGAAGCGGATTTAAAGGTGCCGGCGACAACCCGACTGTTAGAGAAAGCGGAGTATCGGCTTGAGGTGGTAAGCGAAGCGGGATCAGTGTCGCCGCAACAGTGGCAAGATTGGGTTAATCAGGTAAACCAGGCTGAGGCGATTTGGCTAGAGAAGCGAACCAAGTCGGGGAAAAAGAAGTCGGTGAATTTGCGCGATCGCCTATTTGAGTTAGAACTGATAGAGGTGAAAACAGACGCCCCGTCTCAACCCGCCCTGCTACGCTATGTTGGCAGTTGTCGGAATGATGGCACCCTGCTGCGACCTGAAGATATCATTTATATGGTAGAGCAGGTGGGGCAACAGGACTTTCAGTTATTGCACAGTCATCGACAACGGCTCATTTTAGGTGAGGCGATTTAACCTAGGATCAATAGCACTGACTTAAAGCCCCGACACCCGCCCGGAGTTCAAACTCCGGGCTAAAAGCTCAAGTCCACTAAAGTGGACTAAAACTTTTAATCCGAATGGTACTAACTTAAAGCTGATAGATAGTACCTAAACTAGGGTATAGCAAGAGTTCCGGCGATTCGATATGAAGGGGGAGAATTCAAAGCCTCTCTCCTTGTAGGAGAGAGGTTTCCCAGATCCAGTGAAAACTAAGAGATATCAACAGATCACCCACGATCCTTTTCCCATAGACTACGGTGATGTACAAATGCAGATTGATTTGGGTGCTGAGCGCTTACTCGCTGCCGAACGAGATGCCGAAAAAATTGCCGTAGAAGTAAAAAGTTTTATCAATCCCTCAGCAATTTCTGAATTTCACACCGCTGTTGGACAATACCTCAACTACCGTCGGGCACTGCGAGTACAAGAGCCAATCCGAACACTTTATCTGGCAGTACCCAGCCAAACCTATGAAGAATTCTTTCGCCTCAGATTTATTCAAGAAGGGGTAATAGAGTATCAACTTTATTTAGTTGTCTATGATCTAGAAGATAGGAGGATTGTGCAATGGATAAAGTGAGCCAATATCGACAGATTGTTCAAGACATCCTAATGGCACATAGCCAAATAAAACCTGTCTATGGCGAAATCGAGATGGATGTTTTGTTCGATCAAGATCGAGATCATTATCAAGTTTTACGCACTGGATGGCTTCAAAAAAAACGTGTATACGGCGTCCTGATTCATATTGATATTAAAGGAGAGAAACTTTGGATTCAGTATGATGGTACAGAAGTCGGCGTAGCTAATGAACTTATTGAATCCGGCATTCCTAAAACAGATATTGTCCTAGCCTACCATTCACCTTTCGTTCGCCAGTACGACGGTTTTGCGGTTAGTTAAACTGAAGTTCCCCCCAGAACAAAATAACGGAATGCTTTGCTAGAGGGGGTAACAGCCATTCTTTTCGGGTCTGAAGGGCTGAAATGCTTTGTCTGTCAAGTTCTTGATCTGCCTGTCACCCCTTCAGAGGGGAAACATTGACTGGTCAAGGTTTCAGCGCCTTCCTTTGTCCTAATCGCCTGTTGAGTGTTGGTACAATTCCATCACCTGGGTAATCGGTAGCCGTGACTGCACGCCAATCGTTAAGGGCGAGGTATGTCCCCGATTCAGATGATCCGCCGCCGCACAACCAATCATGGCAGCATTATCGGTACAATATTTAATCGGTGGAAAAAGAACGCGCAACTGGTGAGATGACGCCGCCGCTTGTAGGTGCTGTCTCAATCCACTATTTGCCGCAACACCACCCCCGACAGCAATTGTGGTTAACCCATAATCGATCGCACAATTCACCGCCCGTTTGGTGAGCGATCGCGCGACGGTTTCCTGGAACGAAGCCGCCAGATCAGCCACGGGTAATTCATCCCCTTCTTGCTCTAATTTTTGCACTAATCGCAAGACAGCCGTCTTCAATCCACTAAAACTGGAATCATAAGGATGATATCCGCCACTGGGACGCGATACCCTTCCTTCTGGTAACTTAAAGGCGTGAGGATTTCCTTCCTTGGCTAACCGATCAATCGCAGGTCCTCCAGGATAACCCAGGTGTAACAATCGAGCTACTTTATCAAAAGCCTCACCCGCCGCATCATCACGAGTTGAACCCAACATTTCATAGACGCCACAGTCCTTAACATAAATTAAACTCGTATGACCCCCAGACACCAACAAACACAAAAATGGGGGTGCAAGTTCGGGTTCAATCAGATAGGTGGCGTAAATATGCCCTTCTAAGTGATGCACGCCCAGAAACGGCTTATGATGAACCATAGCCAGGGTTTTTGCCGCCGTTAACCCCATCAACAGGGAACCCACCAAACCGGGCGCACAAGTCGCCGCGATGCCATCAATCGCCTCCCAGCCCAGATTCGCTTCGGTTAAGGCTTGCGCGATCGCGGTATTGATCATTTCTAGATGCGATCGCGACGCCACTTCCGGCACAATCCCCCCATAAGGCTGATGCACCGGAATCTGAGATGCCACGACATTACTACAACAGATGCGATCCTGCACCACCGCCACGGCGGTTTCGTCACAACTGGTTTCTATGGCTAAAACACAAGCCATCTGTCCCTAACCTGAATGAAAAACTCAATTTACATTTTAATTAACTTAACTTTACTCTGTTCAACCTGTCAGAGTAAGATTGCTGAAGTGTACAAATCGTTTTTGTGTTTTGTACATACAACTTTTGATTTCGTAACAAAAGGAAACAATTCTATGCGACGATTGTTGGCTCTACTTTTCGCCGTGACCCTCTGGTTTAGCTTTGTCAGCCCAGCCTTGGCTGATTTTGACCATCTCACACCCTGTAGTGAATCACCTGCGTTTCAGCAACGAGCGCAGAACGCCCGTCCAACCACCGACGACCCCGATTCCGGGAAAAAACGCTTTGAGCGTTATTCCGAAGCCCTCTGTGGTGATGACGGACTGCCCCACTTAATTGCGGATGGTCGCTGGAGTCGAGCTGGTGACTTTCTCATTCCTAGCATTCTCTGGCTGTATATGGCTGGCTGGATTGGTTGGGTTGGTCGCGCCTATTTACAAGCGATTCAAAGCGAAAAGAATCCCGAAGAAAAAGAAATTATCATCGACGTGCCTTTGGCAATTAATAAAATGCTCTTTGGTTTTATTTGGCCCCTAGCTGCCGTACAAGAAGCCCTCTCTGGCAAATTGTACGCCAAGGCGGATGAAATTCCCGTATCCCCTCGCTAATCTAGAGATTGGCAAATTGATTGACTGACCTTACCTATTACGTTCAGGAGAAGTTTGATGCAGTATTTTCTCAAGTATCTGTCCTTAGCCCCGGTGTTAATTGCTGTTTGGCTAACCATTACCGCCGGAATTTTGATTGAGTTTAACCGCTTTTTCCCGGATCTTCTTTTCCATCCGATGCCTTAAGCCGACTGGTGGATATAGATTGAGGAGAGAATTTGTTGGTATTGTTATTTGGTGACATCCTCCCAACAGAATTGCCACCACAAGCTATCCAAAAATCCGACTTATAAGGATTAGTTGTAGCCGGAAAACTCGCTATTGCTTCATCGTAATTTTGAGTTTCCCAAAAATAATCCCGTCCCCCTAATTGGCGAGGACGGGATTTTTGATGAGGGCGTTATCAGTGATCAGTTATCAGTGATCAGTTATCAGGAGATGGGGAAATTGTGTAGGGGCGGGTTTCACAACTATCTTTGCGGTTACACCCAGATGTAACTAAACCCGCCCCGACTTAACGCATGACCAATGACCAATGACCAATGACCAATGACCAAATCCCAGATATCCTGGATAAGGTTGTAATTGAGAAGAGTTATGGCACGTTTAGCCCTGCTGAGTGTATCGGATAAAACTGGACTGGTTGAGTTTGCCCGTCAGTTAGTTACAGAATTTGACTTTGCCTTAATGAGTAGTGGGGGAACCGCCAAAGCCCTGCAAGAGGCGGACTTACCTGTAACTAAAGTATCTGATTATACAGAATTTCCTGAAATTTTAGGGGGTAGAGTGAAAACCCTACATCCCCGGATTCATGGTGGTATTCTGGGACGGCGCGATGTGGCGGAAGATGTGGAACAAATGGTAGCCCATCAGATTCTACCCATTGATTTGGTGGTGGTGAACTTGTATCCCTTTGAAGAAACGATCGCGAAACCGGATGTGACGTTATCAGAGGCGATCGAGAATATCGATATTGGTGGACCGGCGATGCTACGGGCGTCAGCGAAGAATTATGCCCATCTAACCGTTTTGTGTAACCCCAGTCAATATGAGACCTATCTAGAACAATTACGCCAGCATGAGCATCACCCGTCTATAGAATTCCGCCAATCTTGTGCGATAGAAGCATTTTCTCATACAGGTGATTATGATCGCGCGATCGCATCCTACCTCAGCCAAACCCAGGAAACCTCATCCACCTCATCCTCTACCCAAGAAGATTTTGTCCTCTCTGGAAAGCAACTGCAATCCCTACGCTACGGAGAAAATCCCCATCAATCCGCCACCTGGTATCAAACTGGAACCACTCCCACAGGCTGGACGGCTGCAACTAAAGTACAAGGAAAAGAACTCAGTTACAATAACCTAGTGGATTTAGAAGCCGCACGGCGGATTATTACTGAATTTACTGATTTACCCGCCGCCGCCGTCCTCAAGCATACCAATCCCTGTGGTGTGGCGTTGGCAGGTACGCTGTTTGAAGCTTACGAAAAAGCCTTACATGCTGACCCCGTTTCTGCCTTTGGCGGTATTGTCGCCTTGAACCATCCAATTGATATGTCTACAGCCGGGGCGTTAACCCAAACCTTCTTAGAATGTGTCGTCGCACCGGAGTGCGAACCCGACGCCAAAGAGATTCTGGCGAAAAAATCGAAGTTACGAGTATTACTTTTACCAGACTTACAACAAGGTCTCAAGCACACCGTAAAAGTAATTGCTGGCGGGTTACTGGTACAAGCGTCGGATGATGCAGTCGATAACCCCGACGACTGGCAAATTGTCACCGAAAAGCAACCGACAACGGATCAATTGGAAGAGTTATTATTTGCCTGGAAAGTGTGTAAACACGTTAAATCAAACGCCATTGTCGTCACCCGCGATCGCACCACATTAGGAATTGGTGCGGGTCAAATGAATCGCGTGGGTGCGGTGAAAATTGCCTTAGAACAAGCTGGGGAAAAAGCCAAAGGGGGTATTCTCGCCAGTGATGGATTCTTCCCCTTTGATGACTCAGTACGGACGGCGGCGGCGGCTGGAATAAGTGCGATCGTACAACCTGG
>CAKZMA010000916.1 GCA_937127375.1 uncultured Coleofasciculus sp.
TTTATGTAGAGACGTTGCATGCAACGTCTCTACAATGGTGCCGAAAGTCCTAATCAATGTGTCTACTGCTATAAATGGAAACAATTAAACGGGCTAGGAGGGATTCGAACCCCCGACACCGTGGTCCGTAGCCACGTGCTCTAGTCCACTGAGCTACAAGCCCTAGCTGTGAGTGATTGACTCACCGATTACTTACAATATCACATCTTTATCCAATGACGCAAGACTTTGCCAAAAAAACATCTCTGAGCCATCTAAATTCTCAGGGTCAAGCCCAAATGGTCGATGTTTCCAGCAAACCCGCTACCCGCCGCCAAGCCATCGCAGCGGCTCAAGTGCGGATGCAAACGGCGACATTCCAAGCGATTGAGACAGGCAATGCGCCAAAAGGAGATGTTTTAGCCACCGCCCGACTAGCTGGAATTATGGCAGCCAAGCAGACGGCAAACCTGATCCCGTTGTGTCATCCCTTACCCTTACACCAAGTAGAGATACAAATCCAACCGGATGCTCAATTACCGGGGTATCAGATTCAGGCATCGGTAACAACAAAAGCCGAAACCGGAGTGGAAATGGAAGCTTTGACAGCCGTTTCCGTTACTGCCCTGACGCTGTACGATATGGCAAAAGCATTGGAGAAATCTATTCAAATTGAATCCATCCGCCTGGTGAGTAAGACGGGTGGCAAATCCGGCGAGTATCAATCCCCCAGTTAAGCGATCGCACTGTCGTATCCCCTGTACGCTAATTGGCGCAGGGGATTTACGTGTATTTACGGATGTCTAATCAGCTTCAGAGTATTTAAATTTAAATTTGATCAATTAACTTGTCTGAATTAATCAACAGAGACAGGCAGTTTAGTTAAAGCAATCACTCAATACTAAATGATTTACTGTATAGGCATTATTTACGTAACAATCGCAACTCATTTGTTTATGACTTGGTTTGAGTTGGCTGATGACATGAGGAATTTATCTGAGCAAGAAAAAGTCCTCTCCTGGATTACATTGGTTATTGCGGCTATATTTTGGCCACTTGTGATCCCTATTGCTTACACAAAGCTACTTAAATCTCAAACGTCTAAAAGACTTACTTAAACTTCCATCTTGCACGCCTTCAGGGTAAGCCGATTTTAGCGTAAGGTTACGACTAAGGAAGCCTACACTGTACCTATAGGGTCAGTGTAGTAGAATATCATTCTCTATAGGCTTCCCCTGTTGTTTCAGCTTGTAGTATTGAGGATGAACAGGCTGAGGTAACCAAACTATAAACAGTATGGCAGAACACAAACGGATTGGTATTCTCACCAGTGGTGGGGATTGTGCGGGGTTAAATGCGGTGATTCGAGCGGTGGTTCACCGAGCGGTGGGAACGTACAATTGGGAGGTTTGGGGCATTTATCGCGCCACCCAAGGCTTGATGCAGCGCCCTCCCCAAGCGACTCGCCTCGAACCCAAGCAAGTGGATGCGGCGCTAACTTTGGCGGGAACGATTCTGGGAACGACGAATAAAGGCAACCCATTTGCATTTCCCATGTCTGATGGTACAGTACGCGATCGCTCGGCGGAAATTGCACAAGGGTATCATCAGTTGGGACTCGACGCCCTGATTGGGATTGGTGGTGATGGTAGTTTGGCGATTTTGCGTAAACTGGCGGAAGTTGGGGGGATAAATTTGGTGGGGATTCCCAAAACGATTGATAATGATGTGGGGATTACGGAGCGCTCCATCGGATTTGATACAGCGGTAAATATTGCCACAGAAGCCCTCGACCGTTTACAGTTTACCGCCGCTAGCCATGATCGGGTGATGATCCTGGAAGTTATGGGGCGCGATGCGGGTCATATTGCGATTAGTGCGGGAATTGCAGGCGGTGCTGATATTATTCTAATTCCGGAAATCCCTTATACTCTAGAACGAATCTGCCAGCAAATCCAACAACGCAAACAACAGGGCAATAACTATAGTGTGGCAATTGTCTCCGAAGCCGTTCGCACCGAATCTGGGGAAGTGGTGCAGAATATGCTCAGTTTTGGCGAATGTCGCTATGGTGGAGTTGGTCACTATTTGGCAGAACGAATTAGCGCATGCAGTGGTGCAGAAACACGAGTGACGGTGTTGGGACATACCCAGCGCGGTGGTACACCGTCACCCTTAGATCGTCTCACCGCCTCAGTCTTCGGTGTCGCCGCTGTGGATTTAATTGCGGACAAAGACTACGATAAGATGGTGACCTGGCAAAATCGACAGGTTGTCAGCGTCCCGATTGTAGACGCGATCGGTCAGTATAAAGCGGTGGATTCCCAAGGGACTCTGGTGAAAACCGCCAGAGGTTTAGGAATTTGTCTAGGAGATTAATGCACGTTAGACTCTTGACGTTGTAGCGACAAATACGGCAAATACCAGAAAAGGGACACAAGGCAAAATCAGGCTTTATGTCCCTTACTACGTAAAATTTTTTCTGGTTCAAAGAGCGTTAAATCGGGTTCGCTTTAGCGCTACCACGCATTATTTGCGGTATTGCGGCGAGATCCACCACGATTATTATCCCGGGGTCTGGCTTTATTAACTTTGAGCTGGCGTCCCATCCACTCTGCGCCATCCAATTGGGAAATAGCAGATTCTTCGTGAGCTTCGTCTGTCATCTCGACAAAAGCAAAGCCTCGAACTCGACCTGTTTCCCGATCTGTGGGTAATACGACTCGCTTGACAGTGCCATAATCAGCAAATACTGTTTGTAAGTCGTCTTCGGTAGCTTGGTAAGACAGGTTTCCGATGTAAATGGTCATTTGAAATCGATAAGGCTGAACGAAAGGCTAAAGTTCAGAGCCACAGACGAAAACTCGAAAATGCAAATAGCTTAAAGTCTTGTCTGGTAATCCGTGGTTAGTTTCCAGGGTGATCAACTAGGAATGTAGCTGCCCAACCAAAAATCTCACCAAAGGTAGAACTGAACTTACAGATATCGTCAATGATAACCTAGAAATGGTTTTCTGGTCGGTTATCTAGCTTACCTCGGCTTACTTCGACTTACTTCGACTTCGCTCGGTAACACGCTCGGTGTGTCACAGGCAACAGGCAATGGATTTGAGGGTCGTTAACATTTCTTAGTACAAAAGGAAGCCTACCCTGTACCCTTAGGGTCAGTGTAGGAGGATGTCACCAGTGAGAGTGTTATGCCCTCGGAGTTCTATTCAATCGAGATAGATTGAGGTCCGTTCGTCCTGCCATTGTCACTTCCTGTCGGAGTGGTTGTATAGCTCGTGGAACCCGTTTGCTGATCGAGCCAACTTTTAACGGGGTCATCTGAAAGATTGAGTCGAAACACTCCTGAACAAAATCCGCCTAAGAATGCTACAGGCTGTTGGAACAATTCTTTAACGATAGGGGTGAGTTCATCAAGAAACATTGGTTAAATTCTCCTTCGGTCAATCACAAGTTTACTTATGGGTGGAATGGACAAAACCCAACCCTCTATTTGCCAAGACTGACGTTCCTAATTTATAGGCAGAGTGGCATTACCATTATCTTACTCGCCAAAGCACCACAAAAAAGCGAGTAAGGCAACAATCAGGGTTAATGAGGTGAACGGTTTCAATGAATTTAAGATATCCACCGGAAACAAGACGAGAACCTCTGAAAATAGCCAACTCATAATCAGCAGCAGCGAAATCAATATAATTAAAGGCACAGTACCTCCAGAGCCAAACGAGTGTGGCAGATGCCAAGGTGTCACCTCTTCAACACTATATAAGCGGGAAATCAGATAGAACAAGAGTAGACAGTCTGATCAACTGGTACTCAAGGGGGATAGGGAAAGAAGTTAACAATCAGTGTTTCCAGGAGAGTTAAGGTATGTTACGGCAAAGGGGTTCTCAAGTATTAATAGCCATGGTGATAGCGCTAACGGCTACACCCGTTTTATCCCAGTCAGCCAATTTTGGCACGTTAACCTTATCACCCGGATTTTCCTCGGAGGAGGGAGCGGCGATAGGTACGACAGGGGGTTCATTTTCATTGCCGTCGCTAGTGAACCGCGATCGCGAAAATAATCCTTGTTTGGGCTACGCCGAGGAAACTCCCGATCACATCATAGACTTAGACGCAGATTTTAATCAGCTCCAGATTGCCGTTGATAGTGGCGGTCAAGACACCACATTATTGATTACTGGACCCAATGGCTTTGCCTTGTGCGGTGATGATACGGGCGCAAGCAAAGATGCTAGCGTAACCAGCTCAAACGTTGAGGCAGGAGAGTATCAAGTCTGGGTGGGAACCATCAATCCCAATCAAGCCTGGAACTATACCCTGACTGTGCGAGAGTAGCCAAGAACGATAAGATAGTCAATGAGTTGTTTACGTTTGTTTCTCTTAACTCGCTTGTGCTATCCACGTTTTTAGCTGACTTCCGCATCATCTTTGATCGCGACCCCGCTGCTCGCAACTGGCTCGAGGTTTTATTATGCTACCCCGGTCTACAGGCACTCCTGTTTCACCGCCTCTGCCATTGGTTGCATACTATCGGGATTCCGTTCATCCCTCGTTTTATTTCTCAGTTTTCTCGCAGCTTGACGGGTATTGAGATCCATCCCGGCGCCCAAATTGGTCAAGGTGTCTTCATTGATCATGGCATGGGTGTTGTCATTGGTGAGACGGCAATTGTGGGCGATTACTGTCTTATTTATCAAGGCGTCACCCTAGGGGGTACAGGGAAAGAATGTGGCAAACGCCATCCCACCTTAGGAGAAAATGTTGTCGTTGGTGCGGGTGCCAAGGTTCTCGGTAACATTCAAATTGGCAACAATGTCCGCATTGGTGCAGGTTCAGTCGTTTTGCGAGATGTTCCGTCTGACTGTACAGTTGTCGGTATTCCAGGTCGCATCGTTTATCGTTCTGGAGTGCGCGTTAATCCCCTAGAGCATGGTAGTTTGCCCGATTCTGAAGCCACTGTGATTCGATCATTAGTGGATCGGATTGAAATCCTGGAACAAAAGTTGGCAGAGTTAAGCGAAAAGCCGTCATCGACACCTGTGCAAAATTGGCGCGATGTGAATTCTGATCGGGTTCCGATGGTTACGGCGGATAGCTGCCAACTTCGAGATAAAGCGATTCAGCAATTTTTGGATGGAGCTGGAATTTAAGAGTTTTACCGGAATTCACATCTTAGCCGAGGACAAAGGGTCAAGAACTCACCGTCAACCCTAACGGGTATGACGGGAGCTTGAAAAAGCTCGCTCCTTGACCAGACTCAGTTCGCAATAACTACGTTATTCAGTTCATGAAACCTACAGATACGTGCCAGTTTGTAGCTCTTTCGTACAGTTTTAAACAGGCGTAATGAGTTAAGCCAGTGAGCTTGTTGTTCAATCCTGTAAGGGGCGAGTAACAAATGCCT
>CAKZMA010000917.1 GCA_937127375.1 uncultured Coleofasciculus sp.
TCATTTCCCCATTAATACCTTCTCATAAAGCTCCCCCGCCCGTTTCCAAGTATATTTCTGCTCAACCAACCTTCGCCCATTCTCGGAGAGTTGTTTGCGAAGCTGACGGTTCTCAAATAAGCGACTCACCGCATACACATACTCAGCCTGTTCATTTGCCCGTAATGCCCGCAGGGGGACATCTCCGCCATCCACAGGCAATCCTTCCAAACCGCGATCGCTCGCTACCACAGGGACTCCTGCTGCCATGGCTTCTAGGGTTTTGTTTTTAATCCCATAGCTAGTCCGCAGGGGAATCACACAAACTGTTGCCTTATGCAAATAGTCTACGGTTGAACTCACCCGCCCTGCTACCGTAATTCCCGGACGTTCCTGCAACTCTAATACCTCAGGTACAGGGCGTGCGCCAACGATTTCTAGCGTTGCTTCTGGATACCGTCGTAAAATCTCTGGGAATACTTCCAAGCTGAAGAAACGCACCGCATCAACGTTTGTTGGGCTATCCATAACACCCACAAACACTAATCGCTGTCCCCCCGGATCGGAGACACGCTTAGGAAACTGTTTAAAATCGACCCCATTGGGAACTAACATAATCTTGCCCTCGGGTTCATAATCCTCAATCTGACGGCGATCTTTAGGAGTGGCAACGACAATATTGGTAAACTTGCCACAATATCGCTCTTCGTAACGGCGCAGTAGGGGTAAATTTAATTGCTCTCGTAGCTGCTTATCCGCGGGTTTGCCGTCTAACTGATGGCGCTGCTTGCGATAGAGGGAACTATGAATATTGACGACAGTTCGCAACTTCTCTCGCCATTGGGGGCGAACATAAATTTCATTCATGCTATGTTCGCAGGTGATCACATCAAAGTTTCCTGACTCTATTGCCTGGTTAACCCACTCCTGCATCTCTGGGGAGTAGTGTTTTAAGACACTTTGAGGCGTGCCTTGTTGCAGGAATGTACTCAAGCGCTGCATTTTTGACCGCAGTCCACTGTTGTTCTCTGAGTTGTTGGGTTGAGGGAAAACAACGAGTTCTTTGACCCACTCCTGCAACTTTTCCACGTCAGTCTCGGAAATATCATCAGTGCGTTGAGTCACCAGGGTAATCTGATGACGCTCACTCAGAGCCTTGAGTAAGTTAAATGTTCTAACCTCAGTTCCGCCGCCAGTGGGTGGATAGGGAAATGTGGCAGAGAGGATGAGAATTTTCATAGCGCTTCAAATTCCCCCCAAAATAGTCATAAATTCGGTTGTATCGGGATTAATGATGAATTGAGATGGCATTTATTAAAATTTCCTAATGGATTCTATCTATTTCATCAAACAGTTTTACCTTATTATATAAACATTTTAAATTTTTAATGATAAATTATTTATATAGATAATTTATCATTAATTCTTGATCACAAATTATTGACAGACTATTCCTTGAATCCAACCCTCTGTCAATAAAACTCAAAGTATTGATGGGCTTTGCGGTTTCGGCTTTGTGCATCAGCCCCTATTTGTTTGTTCACTTTGCACAAATGACTTGTTCATAAAGCTGGGCGGCTCGCTCCCATATATAATTATTCTCAATAAACTGGCGTCCATTTTGTGACAATTCCTGTCTCAGTTGAGAATCTGTAAATAAGCGAGTCACGGCATCAATATACTCGGAAACCGAATTTGCCCTCAATGCTCTTAATGGTACATTAGGACTATCAACCTCCAGTCCTTCCAACCCGCGATCGCTTCCCACCACAGGTACACCCGCCGCCATCGCCTCCAGGGTTTTGTTCTTGATCCCATACCCTGTTCGCATCGAGACAACGCATACCGTGGCTTGATGTAAGTAGTCTGCCATAGAAGGAACCCGCCCCGTTACCGTAATTCCGGGATGATTCCCCAGCGCCGATACCTCAGAGGTGGGACGTGCGCCAACCAGGGTTAAGGTTGTGTCTGGATACCGTTCTTGAATCGCGGGAAATACCTCTAAACTTAAGAACTTCACCGCATCAATATTGGCTAAATTATCCATCGCGCCAATAAACGTCAAGCAATGTCCACCTGGATCAACAGTTCGATAAGGAAATTGGCTAAAGTCTACACCATTGGGAATCACTGCAATCTGACTGGGGGGATTAAATGCCTGAATCTGTTGGCGATCATCATCCGTCGTCACCACAATATGAGAGAATTTAGCACAGTAGCGCTGTTCATAGCGATAAAGTAGAGGCAGATTCAAGCGATCGCGCCAGAGATTCTCACTTGTACCCGTTTGCAACTGATTGCGACAGGAAGCGTACACCGAACTGTGAATATTGACAACTGTTCGCAGTTGTTCGCGAAACTCCGGACGCACATAAATTTCGTTAACGCTATGTTCGCAGGTAATTACATCAACGTTATTCTTCTTGACACACTGATCAACCCAATCCTGTAATTGTGGAGAATAAATCGAGAGGACACTGGGAGGAATCCCCTGCTGTAAAAACTGACCGAAGCGCTGTAACTTGCCTAACAATCCTCCCTTCAGACTGGAAGTTGTGGGACGGGGAAAAACGACCAACTCAGCCACCCATTCTCGTAATGCTTCAATGTCAGCATCGGTTACATCGTCAGCGCGTTGAGTGAGTAGGGTAATCTCATGTCCACTGAGATGTTTGAGTAAGTTAAACGTCCTTACCTGAGTCCCTCCTTGGGTTGGGGGATAGGGGAACGTAGAAGAGAGCATCAAAATCTTCATGGGTAATTGGTGAGGGTTTAAGGTGTGTATACAAAACGTAACCTATTTTAGTTTTGATCAAGCCTGTAGAATATCAATAATTCTTCCCTCAAAACATACTCTATCAATTGGGTAAACTGATATGGGATCATCTACCTCGATAAACGCCAAACTTCGAGCGGCTCATTTCCGGCAATGGCTTCCGATTAGCTTAATCGGATTAATCGCCGCAACCCTCTACCTTTACCAACTCGCAGAAGAAGGATTCTGGATTGATGAACTCACCAGTGTTACCGACATTCAAACAGAACGGGGATTGCCGCCGAACAACCTAGTTCGTCCCCTGTATTATATGCTGCTGAGTATCTGGATACAGGTTAGCAATCATGATGCTTGGCTGCGAGGATTATCTGTCCTATTTGCGATAACAAGTGTTTTTCTTGTCTATCAGCTAGGTCGTCGTTTAGCCGGAGAAGCAGAAGGCTTAATCGCTGCCCTAATCTTGGCACTTTCACCCCTATTCATCAATCACGCCCAAGAAGTACGCATGTATGCCATGAGTACTTGCTTGGGGTTAGGTGGTACTGTGGCGTTGACATACGCCCTGATGCGTGAACCCGGTAAGCGTCCTAGTTTGGCGTCAATGGCTGGGTGGGCAGGTTTGCGACTCTTAGCCATATTCACAGTACCGCTTAACCTGACGTTACTGATACCGGATATCCTGTTGGTGGGATGGAGATTCCGCAATCAACGCGCCGTGTTGTTCGATTTTGGCAAATGGCTGCTGCTGATTGTGGTTTTGTGGTCTCCAGGTGTATTATCCGTGGTTGAAGTGGCGTCTCCTTCGTCCTCTTATGCCCAGCAAGGACATGTCGCGGGTAGACGCACGCCACAATTGATTGATATTATCCGTACTTTGAAGTTTTTTACAGTCTGGCCCTTCTCGGTTCAGTCTAATGCGATCGCCGCCTGGTTTTACAAACTATTTACGGGACTATTAGCGGGCTTATTAGGTGCGGCGCTGATCAAAAATAAATATCACAATTCATCAAAGCTATTTTGGGTCGCAGCCTGGGCATTTATACCACTCGGCTTAATCTTTGCGTTTTCCTATATCTCAATGTCCCTGTGGGTGACCCGCTATTTGTTATTTGCTAGCCCTTACATTTTCATCCTACTGGCAGCAGGTTTGATGAGAGTGTGGCGTCAGTGGCGAATCGTGGCGATAGCCATTGCGGTAGCCTATATAATAGCCGTTGGCGGTGGATTGGTGCGCTACTATACCGTTCAAGATCGACCCAATTATAAAGCCGTTGTCCAAGTCATTAACACCAACGAGCAACCGGGTGATATCATTATTTGGTCGATGTATTATGACAAGGCGCTAGCCCATTACTATCACGGTTCCGCCCCAGCTCATCAACATATCCTTCCTAAAACTTTAGAGACATCCGATCTAGAACAATTGGTGAGTGACTTACCACCAATTGGGTCGCGCTTTTGGTTTGCCACTCAAGTGTCTTCCCAAAGTTCTCAACTATTAGAGACATTCTTGGCAGAAAACTTCGATATCCTTACCCATGAGTCATTTGCTCAGAAGTTAGACAATGATGGAAGCATGGAGGTTTTCTTATTGAGTCCGCGTTCTACAGATATTGAGACAAAATGACCAATGACCCTGCATTTTTATTGTGCCGAATTTTGCTTAGCTTGAACCATCATCCGCACAATATCAGGCATTTTATACTGAGCTTGCCATCCGAGTTTTTCTCTGGCTTTGGTAGGATTTGCCCGACTGATTGCTAAATCAGTTGGTCGGAACAAACTCCTATCCGTGATCACATAATCTTGCCAATTTAAGCCGACCGAATCAAAAGCCGCTACCACAAACTCTTCTAAGGTGTAACTCTCTCCGGTGGCAATCACATAATCATCGGGTTCTTCTTGTTGCAATATTTTATACATCGCCTCAACGTATTCCGGTGCCCATCCCCAGTCACGTTTAATGTCAACATTACCCAGATAAAGCTTTTCTTGGCTACCTTGGGCAATACGAGACACTGCCGCAACAATCTTTTGGGTCACAAATCGTTGGGGTCTCAGGGGAGATTCGTGATTGAACAGAATTCCGGAACAAGCAAACAAACCGTAAGCTTCCCGATAGTTTGCCACTTGCCAAAAGGCAGCCGATTTTGCCACGGCATAAGGGCTTCTGGGGCGAAATGGGGTCGTTTCATCCGCCGCTTCTGTGCCAATATCGCCAAAACATTCACTCGACCCCGCATTATAAAATTTAATAGGTTCACCCGTAAACCGAATCGCTTCTAAAAGATTTAACGTACCAATAGAAATACTTTCTAGGGTTTCTACGGGTTGTTCAAACGACAATCCCACCGAACTTTGTCCTGCCAAGTTATAGACTTCATCCGGTTGATTTTTCATCAGGACTTGCAGAACACTGCGAAAATCAGTGAGGGCGGCGGATTCTAGTTTCACTTGGTCACGGATACCCAGGCGAACTAAATTCTGAAAGGATGACATTTGAGCATCCCGTGATGTACCACAGACGCTATACCCTTCGTTGAGGAGTAATTTAGCCAGATAAGCGCCATCTTGACCGGACACGCCGCATATTAGTGCTTTTTTCATGATTCGTCATTCGTCATTTGTCTTATGTCATT
>CAKZMA010000918.1 GCA_937127375.1 uncultured Coleofasciculus sp.
TCCCCAGCTTCCCCAGCTCCCCCTCACCACAACACTTATTCAGCAGCCCCTAAGTATTCGGACTTAAGCAGCTACACCATCTATCGTTGAAATGGTGCGTTACGCTACGCTAACACACCCTACTGTCGTGGCACACCTTAATTGGTGGATTAGCATTGTAGGGGCGCATGGCGTGCGCCCGGTTTAACCCTGAGCGAAGTCGAAGGGTTAAACGTCAAATCTATTCCACAATTTTAGCTGTGTCAGTCCACTACAGATAGAGACTATGCGATTCAACCAGACATGACATCACTCTACCTCTTCAAGTGTGGAGCTGCTTGATAAATCGAGTCTAGCAGTCCAGACAGCGACTCGCCTTCTTTTTGACTCGCCAGTTTAATAATTTCCTTCGCTTTTTGCACCTGTGCCACATTCATTGGCAGTTGAGATTCATCTATTTCATAGTAGAAAATAACCTCATCAAACTGAGCTGGAAGCAGGCATTTGAGCAGCTTAAACGCCAAGATTCTCGGTGCAACACCGGATGACACCTGGGCTGGGGGTGAAGCCGGAACAGGTGCAGGCGTCGTCTCACCCTTAAGCGGCGGCTTCCCTGACTCCCTCCGCATCCCATTCACCAGTTGTTGAAATCCTGCCTCATAGTTATCGTCATTAATACTAACGTGAGGAAAAGGTTGCAGAAAAAACGGCTTTTGGCAATCTTTGTAGAGAACCGGAATTAGGCGGCGGCTGGGAGTCTGTGACTCAAGTTTAGCCCGTTTTTCCTCCTCAACTTGTGCCATCAGCCATGCGTCTTTCTCATAACTCACCCACTGGGAATTGACACTATCCGGGGAGAGAACCAGAACCAGAATACCTGCATTGGCTAACCCGTATTCCAACTTATCCGGTATTCTATCACCGGGCAGAATCTCCCATTTATCCAACCAAGCATCAATCCCTTCGCGGCTGCGTAAATCCGTTGCCAGACGCTCAACAAAGGGTTTATCGATACTGCTATGACTGATAAACGCTTTCATTATTTCAGATTATTAATATGGGGACTATTATAAACTATTGAAGATGTTACACACCATCCAGCTATGGCGATTGAAATCGCTGCTACACGAACAAAGCCTGCCTCCGCAGGCTGAATTGAGTCCGCGCAGGCGAACTTGGTTTGTATAGCCCCAGACTTCTAGTCTGTGGGCGATTGGCTTTCACCAATTAACGTAAATGCTGCCCAATCCCGCAGATCAGGATGTTTTTCCATCGTGGTTAACATGGCTTTTCGTAAGGCTTGGGCTTTGTCAGAATTTTGCTGTAAATTAGCATAAAATTCCTGCATCAAAAAGGCGGTGGGTGAATCAGGAATTGACCACAAAGAGACAATCACACTAGACGCCCCTGATGAAATTAAAGCACTAGATAAGCTAGCCAACCCATCCCCACTAATACTCCCTCGCCCCGTATTACAAGCACTGAGAACCACTAACTCAGCAGTCAGGTTTAAATCCAGGATTTCTTGTGCCGTTAGCCAGCCATTATCTGTCTGCGTTGGTGCTAACGCGATCGCACTCTCCCATCCTCGCTGTTCATCAAAGATACCATGAGTGGCGAAATGAATCACTCGTGACGCGGACATCTGCGGCACAATCTCGGCTTTAGTCGCTACCTCTCCGGTAATCGCTTGGGTATTCACCAACGATGCAATCGCCTGGGCTTCTTGTTCGGCAGCAGGTAAGGGCGAGAACTCTCCAGGCATCGGGTGAGGATTTCCCACCACTAACCATTGTTGCAGAGATTCTGGAATATTAACCTGGCTTCGGCGGGTGATATCCAATACCATTATCGCCGGAACGGTTAAAATTGTGTGTTTTTCCAGCAAATAATTACCCAACTCATCTTGTAGAGGAGAAAAGGGAATCATCAACAGAGATTGTTGGGGAATGAAGATAACATGAGCGTTAGGATCAGTGGGCAATTTATCCGCGATCGGTTCAATTAAAACCTGATACAATTGCCTAAACGGGGGAATTTTACGCCGAGTTAAACCAACACCCCACTGGGAAGCGGCAAGGGATTGACGGATATTGCTTACATAGTCTGTTAGGGTGGTTTTTTCTTCCTGCCAAAGTTGGGTAAGTTTGCTCTGGTGAAAGGTAATTTTTCCGGTTGGTTCAATCACCCATATAAATAGTTCTTCGGGTTGATTCGCCTCAGCCAAGGGATTATCAATAATCGAGTATTCAATCAAGGTGGCGTTTCGCTCTTGGGCAATCTGTTGAATCTGCTCAATGGTTGGTTCTGCCATAACAGCCGTAATTGTTGACCCGTTAGAATTACCCCTGTTTACTAATTCGCTCAACCCCCTCACCCGACTCTGCTCAGACACTAAAAGTGCTTCATTAATTTTACCCTGAGCAATTAATACTTTTTGCAAGAGCTGATAAATTGCTGCCTGTGTTTCTAATCGTTGGGATTGGGTATCTTGGCTTTTATGATTCAGTGATACCGATGCCAAACTCTGAATTCCTTGGCGCAACATTTGCTCGGCAGCTTGATATTGACCGTTCTGATATAATCCCCATCCCAGATAATTTAAAGACTCGGCTATACCCACGCGATCGCGACTATTCTGATAGAGGGTTAATGCTTGCTGGCTCGACTGTATCGCCGCATCCAATTCCTGCTGGCGCAACTGTTCAATCCCTTGGTTTAACCATCGCTCCGCCTCTGCTTGACGAGCATCAATTGAGAACGTCAACAGAGGGGTTTTGGAGAATAATTCAGTTGAATTTAATCGCAACGGAACTGAGACACCAACAAAAATACTTACGAAGGTAGCGCATCCAAGTCTCTTCCATCCCATGATTAAAACCCTGATTCAGTATTGAGCAGATATCCGAAAGCTTACACTCTTATGCCTTCTGCCTAATTGTTACATACCAAAACGATTAGGATTATCTGGTTTACTTAAATCCAATGTCATCACCTGATTCAGCAAAGCTTGATTAGAATCTAAAACCATCAATAATTGTTGAAACTGCACATTCATTTTTTGCTCCAATATTTTCAAATTCAAGACCACTTGTCGGGCTTTCTCTTCTGATAAACTGAATTTTCCCATAACCTGCTGCACTTCGTCCTGAGAAATTCGCACCGTCATCTGGGTAAACTCAGAGAGGCGAGGCGGAATTTTATTAATATTGTCCGCCTTATCGCCATGATTATAGAAATGAATCCCCTGACGATCTACAAAGAAATCGGCAAAGGGTTTTAAGCCTTCATTGAGAACCATTTGCGTCGCTTGAATTGCCTCTGGTAGTATGCTACCTAAGCCGACATATACCATAAACCAAGCCAGGATATGATGCTTTGCCCCTAGGGATTCCTCTAACCGTTGAGCGACTTGAATCAAGAAATTTCTGGCAACTTCCGCTCGCAATGATTCCGGTTGTTCGCTAGGAATGTCATAGAGCGCGGTTTTCAGGAGTTTATTAAGACGGGGTTGATCTTGGTTGAGTGTAGCCTCAACCACGGCTGAAACTAAATGAGTGTGTATATTATCATTAGAGGGTTGAGAATCCATGGGATAACTCTTTTTCCTAAATTAGGTTCAAAAATAGCTGAGCAATAACAAAGATTGTACATTGCTCATGGTTTATTGTTCAGGGTATTCCTGCAACAAAATCGGATCTTTCCCATCATAGAGGAATGTAGGGGCAACCCACTTGCCAAAATGAACAACTGGACTCTGTTCAATAGGTTCGGGTCGCCCTATACTCAAATCATTGGGTCAAAAGGTATTTACTCAGCGTTTTGTTACATGGGCGCAGGTTCCTCAATCGTCCAAGGAATCGGCGCAGTGGTTTCTTGTCGTTCCAGATATTTACTCAACGCATAAGCCATATCTCCACGAGTCATCGGGGCGAGAGGATCAATAGAATTAGTCAGGGGATCGATATTAACAAACCCCTCATACAAAGCCGTTGCTATTGACTTTCTTGCCCAAGTTGGTATTTTCTCAGCATCGGGATAGCGGGAAAGCAGTTCAGCCACCGTATCCTCTGGAAACTGAAACACGCCATAGGCTTGAGCTAAGATAGAGAAAGCTTCGGCACGAGTAACCCGTTGATTGGGAAAAAATCGTCCCTGACGATAACCGGTCATAATGTTATTTTGCAAGACTAATTGGATATCGCGATATGCCCAGTGAGAGGTAGGCACATCGAGAACAGCAATAGGTTCGTCAGGTTGGGAGACTCGTTTTTCTAAGTCAAAGGTTTTGACTAAAATCGATGCTAATTCAGCTCGATTGAGGATTCGTTGTGCCTGAAAATCCCCCTCGCGATCGCGAGTCATCCATCCAGCCGCGATTACCTGTTCAACGGGGTCAAGGGTTGTTGACTCTTGGGCAACAACGGGAAGACTTTGCAGTAAAAAAACCAGAGGTAGGATGCCAAAAATACGATGCATAGTGTAAGATACCAATCCTTTGATCAACGCCAATGTTTTCCAGAAGCATTGACGTTACCAGCAACCAGCGAGTTTCAATCGGATTAATTCGCTGCACCCTCCTTACACTAAGTTCGTAGTTGCATGAAGTGTACCATAAGCGCTAAAGCGCTTACTACAAACGCACCGATCGCGAATGTCCTCATCCACTCAGATTATCTTGATCAGCGATATCATATCCAGCCGTTCAAAGAACAAAGGACAAATGACAAATCTAGCGAAATAATTCAGCAAAAAACCGATTCATTGCTGCCCAAGAGCGCTTATCTGCCTTCTCATTGTAAGCCACTCCCGTTGAAGGATCATTCCCCGCATTCGGATCACTAAAGCTGTGAACAGCATTACCATACATAACCATTTGCCAGTCTACATTGGCATAATTCATTTCACGTTTAAACGCATCAACTTGCTCATCAGGAACTAAAGGATCGGCTGCACCATGCAACACCAGAACTCTACCTTTAATCGCTTGAGCATCTGCGGGATTGGGTGTATCTAAATTACCATGGAAGCTAACAACCCCAGCCACTGGCGCACCACTGCGGGCTAATTCTAATACTGTACCCCCTCCAAAACAATAACCGATCGCGGCAACTTGATTCCCATCCGTCAGGGGATATTGTTGCAACAATTGTAATCCCGCCTGGGCGCGATCGCGCATTAACTTTCGATTGGATCGATAAATCGTCGCTTGTTCTCTGGCTTCTTCATTAGTTTTGGGTCGAATTCCCTTACCATAAATATCAGCCGCAAATGCCACATAACCCAATTCAGCAAGCTGTTTTGCCCGTTGTTTCTCGTAGTCTCCCAATCCTTTCCAAGCGTGAACTACCATCACGCCGGGGCGCTTTCCCTGAATCTCGTCATCGTAAGCCAGAAAGCCTTGGAGTACAGTAT
>CAKZMA010000919.1 GCA_937127375.1 uncultured Coleofasciculus sp.
AATGACAAATGACAAAATTCGCACTGTAGCCACTCCAGCCGACCAGGACTTGTTTCTGGATGTACCGGCACGAGTCTATGGGAATAACCCCAATTGGGTGCCACCCCTGCGTAGCGATGTAGCGAAGCAATTTGCCCCCGATAATCCCTTTTTTGGCTACGGCAAATTACAGCAATTTATTGCCCTCGACTCGTCCCATCCTTCCCAGGCGGTGGGGCGAATTGTGGCGGCGGTGAATCAACGGTTAATTGAACGAGAGGGGAAAACGGTTGGTTTATTTGGATTTTTTGAGTGTGTCCCAGATTTCGCGATCGCGCAATCTCTCCTGAATGCGGCTTGTCAGTGGTTACGGGAACAAGGGATGACTGTGGCGCGGGGACCGATTGATTTATCAACTCACAATAATTGTTTATTTTTGGTCGATGGTTTTAATACACCTCCCATGGTGATGATGCCCTATAACCCTCCCTACTATCCTGAATTTCTGGAAAAAGATGGCTGGCAGAAAGCCAAGGATACTTATGCTTATGATTTTCCTTTAGATAAGCCCTTATCGGATAAATTCAAGAAAGCCTATCAGATTGCCTGTAAATCGGGTATCACGTTTCGTCCGATTAGAACTAAAGGGGAAGGATTTGAACAAGATTGTATCAGTCTTTATCACCTTTTTAACCGTGCCTTTGCCAATAATTGGAGTTCTGCACCGAGAACGGAAGCCGAATTTCTAGAAGAAGCCAAGTCATTACAGACGTTAGTTGATCCAGATGTTTTTCCTATTGCCGAAGACAAGGGTGAAATGATCGGCTTTTTTATGGGATTACCGGACTATAATATTCCCCTAAAACACGTTAACGGGAAACTCAACTGGCTGGGAATTATTAAGTTTCTCTGGTATCGTCGCCAGATTGACCAAGGACGGGTGATTGCGATTGCTTCATTGCCAGAATATCGCCGCAAAATGGTGCCGCTGGCGTTAATTTATTTGGGAATGCAAGGGGGAATTAAGAAGGGCAAGCCCTATAAGCGGGCAGAATTGGGTTGGGTTTGGGAAGATAATTTTCCGTCTCGCAAGTTGATTGAAGCGTCGGGGGGGACAATTTATAAGACCTATCGAATTTATGAAAAAATACTGTAGTCAGTATCAGCCTAATTTTTCTGACTTAGGACTTACGCACAGCCTCTATTTGTAGGGTGGGGAGAGCGTAGCGTAACGCACCATTACCGCTATTAATTAAAATGATGATTATTTAGTAGAGACGTTCAAGCGGAACATCTGGGGTGCATGTCAACGCAAGTAGGTTGGGTTGAGCGACGAAACCCAACGCCAGCAGGTTAGCGTGAACATTGTATGCTTTCCCTGACATGCTCCCGAACGTCTGTGCCATCATTATTCCTTTCGCTGTAGGATAGAACTACTGGCATGATACCCAGCATTGCAGGTTTTATGGACACAAGCCTTGCGTCCCTACAAGGTTAATCTATCAAATGAAGTATATCACGCTACTACTGGACTGACACAGCTAAAATTGTGGAATAGAGTGGGTTCGTAGTAGGGGCTTTAGCCACTGATTTTATAGGTTTTCCGGGCGTGGGGTTAATTCATCTTGCTTAGGTGTGCCACGCCACTACAATTAAAACAGTTAATAATGGTGGGTTAGACGGTGACAACAACATCAACGACAGAACAACCGCAAGTTCGCGCTGAACCAAGCGTTACACTCAGAGGGGTTAGCTGGCAAACGTATCAAGCTTTAATGCACGATGTAGGAGATAATCGGGCTTGGAGGATAGCTTATGACCAGGGAATATTAGAAATCAGGATGCCACTACCCAAACACGAAGAACCTAAACGATTGCTAGAGAGTTTTATTGAAGTTGTAGTAGACGAACTCGGCATTGAGTTGAGAAGTCTTGGTGCTTTAACATTGGAACGGGAGGACTTAACCCGTGCTGTTGAACCTGATACCTGTTTTTACATTCAAAATGAAAGTAGGGTTAGAGGTCAAGACAAAATTAATCTACCCGATGACCCACCGCCTGATTTAGTAGTTGAGTCCGATTATAAAAATTCTTCCATCAATAAATTTAAACTCTATGCCGAGCTAGGTGTTCCAGAACTTTGGCGATATCGCCAGAATAGGCTTGAGGTTTATCAACTGATAGAGAGACAATACGAAAAAACTCAGCAAAGCCCGACGTTTTCATTTTTACCCATCAGCGAAATTCCTGGATTAATTGAGCAGAGTAAGACAAGGGGACAACGAGCGGTCGTGCGTTTATTTCGCCAGCGAATTCGAGGAATTTT
>CAKZMA010000920.1 GCA_937127375.1 uncultured Coleofasciculus sp.
CTCCCCCATCTTACCCATCTCCCCCTCGGCAAAATCAATCCCGACAAAAAAGGTCGGGTATGTTTGACGGTGGTTTTAGGCTGTGATACTATCAGCGAGAGATATGACGAACTAGAGAGAGAACCACATCATGACCCAGGCTGCTATCCCCCATACATCAAATACATCCAGCACCTCTGCCACATTCAAGAACCTCACCTGTAAAGAGTGTGGTGCTGAATATGAACTCCAACCCATCCACGTTTGCGAGTTCTGCTTTGGTCCGTTGGAAGTCACGTATGATTACGACGCCCTGCGCCGCCACGTCACCCGTGAGACGATTCAGTCAGGTCCGAATTCAATTTGGCGCTATCGTTCCTTCCTACCCGTGGCTACCGATAATCCTATTGATGTGGGGACAGGGATGACACCTCTAGTCAAATCCCATCGCCTCGCCCGCCGCCTGGGTCTAAAAAATCTTTATATTAAAAATGATGCTGTAAATATGCCCACCTTGAGTTTCAAGGATCGGGTGGTATCTGTAGCCTTAACTAGAGCTAGAGAATTAGGATTTTCTACCGTATCTTGTGCGAGTACAGGGAACTTAGCCAATTCTACCGCTGCGATCGCGGCACACGCTGGCTTAGATTGTTGTGTATTTATTCCGGCTGACTTAGAAGCGGGCAAAGTCTTAGGTACATTAATCTACAACCCCACCGTAATGGCGGTGCAAGGCAACTACGATCAGGTCAACCGCCTCTGTTGTGAGGTTGCCAATACCCATGGTTGGGGATTTGTCAACATTAACTTGCGTCCTTATTATTCAGAAGGCTCAAAAACCTTGGGCTTTGAAGTCGCCGAACAACTGGGTTGGCAGCTACCGGATCATATTGTGTCGCCCTTGGCTTCCGGTTCTCTGTTCACAAAAATTTACAAAGGCTTCCAAGAGTTCGTCAAAACGGGTTTAGTGGCGGATAAAGCGGTTCGCTTCAGTGGCGCACAAGCCGAAGGTTGTTCTCCCATTGCCCAAGCTTTCCGGGAAGGACGGGATTTCGTCACTCCGGTAAAACCGAGTACAATTGCTAAATCGATCGCGATCGGAAATCCTGCTGATGGCATTTACGCCCTAGAGATCGCCCAGAAAACCAACGGTAATATTGAATCCGTCACCGACGCCGAAATCGTCGAAGGCATGAAACTGCTAGCTGAAACTGAAGGTATCTTTACCGAAACCGCTGGTGGTACAACCATCGCCGTTCTCAAAAAATTGGTGGAAGCTGGAAAAATTAACCCCGATGAAACCACCGTTGCTTATATAACTGGGAATGGACTTAAAACCCAAGAAGCAGTTCAAGGCTATATTGGTGAACCCCTCACCATTGAACCCAAATTAGACAGCTTTGAGCGAGCATTAGAACGGGCGCACACCCTTGACCGTTTGGAATGGCAACAAGTCTTGGTTTAATACGTTGACAACCCTCACCCCCAGCCCCTCTCCCAAGCTTGGGAGAGGGGAGTAATACCAAATCCGACGACAGGAACCCCCTTTATCCCTTAGCCGATGAAAGCCTGTTGCCTTGTCTCTACTCATGAAGGGGGTAGTTAACCCGGCTTGGGTAGAAGAAGGGAGGCAAAAAGTGCGAGTACACAGCCCAAAAGCTGACCAGTATTGCTTATCACCTTAAGTTGTTTCCCTATATCTCTACTTGGAAACATCTCGAACATTTACCCATTAATCACTGATTCCAAATCTATGGCTGTAAAAGTTTTAATTCCTACCACCCTCCAGAAATTCACTGACAATAAAGCTATGATTGAATGCAGCGCTGGCAATGTTGCTGAACTTTTGGACTCACTCGAAATTAGTTGTCCTGGAATTAAAGCACGCTTGTGTGATGATCAAGGGAAGCCTCGCCGCTTTTTAAACTTCTACGTCAATAGCGAAGATATTCGCTTTCTCGATGGCACCAATACCCAACTCAGCGATGGCGATGAAGTTAGTATTGTCCCTGCTGTGGCTGGTGGATAGACTGAAGTTCCCTAAAAATGTTGTGTAGAGACGACTCAAAAGCTTGGCAGACAAAGCCTTTAAGCTGAAATTTATCAGGCTATGTCAACCGAAAACTTTTTGATCGACTGTCCTAGAAATACTTCCCGCCAGCGTGGGTTTAGCTAAGGCTGGCACAATGCGATCGCACAACTGGAGCAACCACTGCCAACTGCCTCTGTGATTTGGACTTGGCGGTACAACGGTTTGACGCGATCGCATAACTGCCTCTTAATTACTCAAGAAAGCAGTTTGCTCTCCTGGGGGTGTAGTACAAAT
>CAKZMA010000921.1 GCA_937127375.1 uncultured Coleofasciculus sp.
TTGGGGAACGAAAAGCCGCATTCTCTGGACGTTACAGCTTCTGGATGGAAGGGACAATTCGCACCATCATGGAAATTCGGGGGTGTAGTGCACAAGACGCGATCGCACTCATGGCAGAATTAGAAGGGAAAAATCTCACCACCAAGGAATTCTATCAACGCCTACAGCAATGGTTGGGTGAGGAGCAAATCTTGGTAGACAAAACTCCCTCCTATTCCATCGACTTAGAAACCCTCAAACGAGCAGAAATCAACTTCCAAAACCCGCTCTACATCCATCTGGTGCGTCATCCCTACGCCACAATGCGCTCCTATGAAGCCGCCAAAGTCGAGCAAATCTTTCCCTATCAACATCCTTTTAATCCGCGAGAACTTGCTGAACTGGTTTGGTTGATTAGCCATCAGAATATTCTCGAATTCTTGCAACAGGTTCCTCAACACCGTCAGTATCAGGTTAAATTTGAAGACTTAGTGAAGCAGCCGCAAACAACTGTGGCGGGAATTTGCCAATTTCTGGGAGTGGAATTCCATCCAGATATGCTGCACCCCTATAAAGAGAAAAAGCAGCGCATGACTGATGGCATCTATGCCCAATCGAGAATGCTGGGGGATGTGAAATTTCACGACTATCAAAGTATTAATCCCAGCACCGCAGACAGTTGGCAGCAGTATTACACCACTGACTTTTTAGGGGATGTGACGTGGCAATTAGCAGAGTCTTTGGGGTATGCCAGAATCAGTCATGGGATTCCTCAGGTTAGCCGGGGAAATCCAACCGAATCTCAGACGTTCCCGGTTTCTTTCGCCCAGCAACGGTTATGGGTTTTAGCGCAGTTGGAGCCGGACAATCCTTTTTACAATATGTTTAAAGCGGTTCGTCTGAATGGGCGTTTGGATATAGACGTTTTAGAGCGAAGTCTCAACGAAATTATCCGCCGTCACGAAATTCTGCGGACAACGTTTAATGTAGTGGAGGAAACACCTGTACAAGTCATTACTCCCCAAGCAAGGTTAAAACTTTCCGTTGTAGACTTACAAGGATTCTCCGGACAAAAACAATTAGAACAATTACAACTCGTAGCCACCCAGGATCAATTACAACCCTTTGACCTCACCCAAGGATTATTACTGCGAGTCACGTTGGTACAACTTCAGCCAGAGTCTTATGCCTTGTTATTGACGATGCACCACATTATCGGTGATGGTTGGTCACTGGGGGTATTGCTCAAAGAATTGTCAAGTTTGTATCGAATTTTCTTAGTTGGTGAAGCTTCTCCTCTGCCAGAATTACCGATTCAATATGCAGATTTTACGATTTGGCAACGTCAATGGTTACAAGAGACAGGATTACAACCCCAAATTAATTACTGGCAGAACCAATTAGCCGATGCACCGCCGCTATTGGAACTGCCGACAGACAGGGCTCGTCCCTCCGTGCAAACGTTTCGGGGTCAGTGTTTTTCTTTCCACCTTGATGCTAAATTAACCGCATCCTTGAAAGAACTCAGCCAGAAGTCAGGAACTACCCTGTTTATGACATTGATGGCGGCTTATGTGACGCTACTATTCCGTTACAGTGGTCAAGAAGATATTCTGTTGGGAACACCCATTGCGAATCGGAATAATCTAGATATCGAAGGGTTAATTGGCTTTTTTGTTAATACCTTAGTGATGCGAACTCGACTAGAAGGGAATCCCAGTTTCTGTGAGCTACTAACGCAAGTCCGTTCGACTTGTCTAGATGCCTATGCCAACCAAGACGTTCCCTTTGAACAGATTATCGAAACCTTGAAAATAGAGCGCAGTCTCAGCCACAGTCCTCTATTTCAGGTGATGTTTGCATTACAGAATGCCGGGATGGATCAGGTAGAAACACCTGAGTTAGCGATTACTCCCTTAAATCTAGATAATGTTAATGCCAAGTTTGACCTCACATTACAAATGTGGGAAACCAACACAGACCAAGGAAACTGCTTACAAGGGTTTTGGCAGTATAACACCGATTTGTTTGAGCGAGACAGAATCGCCCGGATGACGGGTCATTTTCAGACGTTATTGGCGGGAATTGTGGCAAATCCGGAAGAATCAGTCGGGACATTGCTTTTACTAACTGAGCGCGAACGTCATCAATTGCTTGTGGAATGGAATGATACTCATATCCCCTATCCCGACACAAAGTGTATTCATCAAATCTTTGAGGAACAAGTCGAAGAAACACCCAACGCCGTGGCTGTGGTATATGAGGGTGAGTCTCTGACGTATCAGCAGTTAAATGAACGTGCCAATCAATTAGCCCATTATCTACAAAGCCTGGGAGTCACGACAGAAACATTAGTGGGGATTTGCGTTGAGCGATCGCCACAGATGATTATCGCCATGCTGGCAATTCTCAAAGCAGGTGGGGCTTATGTTCCCCTAGACTCCAGCTATCCTCAAGAACGCTTGGCTTATATGCTGGAAGATTCTCAGGTATCAATCTTGCTCACTCAAGAACAGTTAGTCGCGCGGATTCCAGAAACTAAGGCTCAAGTTGTATGTTTAGATACTGAGTGGGAAAAAGTAATTAGTAAATATAGCCAGGACAACTTCAGCAGTGAGGCATCGAGTCATAACCTAGCTTATGTAATTTATACCTCTGGTTCCACAGGTCAACCGAAAGGTGTAAGCATTGTTCATAAAGGTGTGGTTAGATTGATCACACAAACCAACTATGTAAGTTTGTCGGCGAAGGAAGTCTTCCTACAAGTTGCTTCTCTATCTTTTGATGCTGCTACATTTGAAATTTTTGGAGCCTTACTGAATGGTGGAAAATTAGTCCTATTTCCTTATTACACCCCATCGTTAGATGAATTAGGGCAAGCGATTGAAAGATACCAAGTTACTACACTTTGGCTAACTGTCGGTCTATTTAATTTAATGGTAGATGAAAAGATTGATACCTTAAAACCATTACGCCAACTCTTAGCCGGTGGTGATGTTTTATCGGTTCCCCATGTTTATAAATTTCTTCAAACGCTAGGGAATTGCCAACTGATTAATGGTTATGGACCGACAGAAAATACGACTTTTACTTGCTGTTATCAAATCCCCACCTCAAATAGTCTAGATGTTTCGGTTCCCATTGGGAAACCCATAGCTAATACGCAAATCTATATTCTAGATCGTCACCTTCAACCTGTACCCATTGGCGTTCCGGGTGAACTCTGTATTGGAGGGGATGGTTTAGCTAGAGGTTATCTGAACCGCCCAGATTTAACCCAAGAGAAATTCATTCCTAACCCTTTTAGTCCTGAGCCAAATTCCCGACTTTATAAAACAGGAGATTTAGCCCGTTATTTACCCGATGGCAACATTGAGTTCTTAGGACGAATTGACAATCAAGTGAAGATTCGGGGTTTCCGGATTGAACTTTCAGAAATAGAGGTGGTTCTCACTCAACATCCCCAAGTCCGCGATGCTGTTGTCATTGCTAGGGAAGACGAAACAGGAATTAAGCGTTTGGCAGCTTACGTTGTTTCAGAAGGACAACAGCCCAGCAGTAGCGAGTTGCGATCGTTCCTCCTAGAAAAGCTTCCCGACTATATGATCCCTGCATCCTTCACTGTTTTAGACACTTTGCCAATTACACCCAATGGTAAAGTAGACCGCCGTGCCTTACCCGTACCAGAAATTGAGTTCAATGACTCGACTGACTTTGTTTCTCCTCGCACCTCGGCTGAGAAAGCTTTGCGAGAAATTTGGCAAGATGTTTTACGATTAAAAAAGGTTTCCATCCACGACAACTTTTTTGAATTGGGTGGAGATTCAATTATGGGGATTCAAATTATCGCTAGAGCCAAGCAAGCCGGATTGGAATTAACTCCTAAGCAATTATTGGCACATCAAACCATCGCCGAATTAGCCGCCGTCGCCAACACAAGCCTGGTAATGCAAGTCGAACAAGGATTAGTCACGGGGGAAGTTCTATTAACTCCAATTCAACAGTGGTTTTTTGAGCAAAATTTTCCCAACAATCACCATTTTAATCAGTCATTTCTGCTATCGGTTCCCTCGGACTTCCAGCCAGAAGTCTTAGAACAAATCTGGCAGAAATTGCTAGTCCATCACGATGCCCTACGTTTACGATTTACCCAATTTAACCACCATTGGCAACAAATTCACTCAGCTCCAAGCGATGGCTTTACCGTTACCCAAATCGATTTATCCACAATTCCAGACTCTGAGCAACAAGCAGCCATTGAAGCCACCGCCACTTCCTTACAGGCGAGTTTAAATCTAGCTGAAAATCTGGTACACGTTGCCTTTTTTGAGTTAGGGGTTGACAAAAGATCGCGATTACTGATAATCATCCATCACTTAGTTGTTGACGGTGTTTCCTGGCGGATTTTGTTAGAAGATTTGCAGACCGCTTATGAGCAGATTATTCAAGGAAAAACGATACAACTTCCAGCCAAAACCACATCGTTCCAAGATTGGGTACAGTATCTGGTAGACTATTCCCAGTCCGATCAATTAAAATCCGAGTTGCCTTATTGGTTGAGTGCATCCCAGACGTCAATTTCCCAAATTCCGGTAGACTATAAAGGAGGAGACAATACTGTAGCATCTGTGAGTACGGTATCTGTATATTTAGATGAAGCACAAACTCAGGCACTCTGGCAAGATGTTCCAAAAGCTTATAAAACTCAGATTAATGATGTTTTGCTAACGGCTTTAGTTCTGGTTTTGAGTAAATGGACTAATTCTAAGTCTGTGCTATTCAATTTAGAAGGTCATGGACGGGAAACTCTTGTCGATGGCGTAGACTTATCCCGCACCGTCGGATGGTTTACGACAATCTTTCCAGTTGTTTTAAATGTTCCTGCCATAGACACGGACGATATCGGAAATACCTTAAAATCAATTAAAGAACAATTACGCGCAATTCCTAACAAAGGGATTGGCTACGGCTTATTGCGTTACCTGAGTCTGGATACAGAAATCTCCACTCAACTACAGACAATTCCGCCACCACAAATTAGCTTCAATTATCTCGGTCAATTTACTCAGGTGATGAATTCGTCTGCTCTGATCCAACTCGCCAATGAATCGAGTGGAGAAGACCATAGCTTAGAGGGAAAACGTCCTCATCTACTGAATATTAATGCCATCATTACTAACGAACGGTTGCAAATCGATTGGAAATACAGCACCAATGTTCATCAACCGAGTACCATTAATAAAATTGCCAAAGAATTTATCGAAACACTACAAACTATCATTGTTCACTGTTCATCTCCTGAAAATCGGGGTTATACTCCCACAGATTTCCCATTACTCCAACTTAACCAGCTCGAACTCGATCAATTATTAGAAAATTTATGAAATCAAAAAGAAGTCTAATGAATAAACAAAATATTGAGGACATTTATCCCTTATCACCCCTACAACAAGGGATGCTGTTTCATAGTTTATATGCTCCTGATTCAGGCGTATATTTTACCCAGTTCAGTTACTCTTTGACGGGCAAATTGGATGTGCCGACGTTTGAGCAAGCTTGGCAGAAAATCGTAGAAAAACACTCCATTTTTCGCACAGCTTTTGTTTGGGAGTCTTTGAACCAGCCCGTGCAAGTCGTGTATCGAAAAATAAATGTTCAGGTTGAAACCTATAACTGGCAAGAGCTATCGGCACAAGAGCAGCAAAAGCAATTAAAAGTTTTTTTGGATTCTGATCGTCAAAATGGCTTTCAACTGTCTCAAGCACCATTGATGCGCTTATATCTAATCCAATTAAACAAGAACAGTTACCAATTTATTTGGAGTCATCATCATTTATTACTGGATGGTTGGTCATTCCCTTTGGTTATTAAAGACCTTTTGAACTTTTATCAAGCCATTTCCCAGGGGAAAACGTTCCAAGACAAACCAGCTCTCAGCTACCGCCACTATATTGCTTGGCTACAGCAACAAAATCAAGAACCGTCTGAAAAATTCTGGAAACAAAAACTCAAAGGCTTTACCACACCCACACCTTTAACGGTGGAGAAACGCTTAACAAACCCAGAAAATAACAACATCAGCTTTAGTGAACAACAACTTCAGTTGACAGCGTCAACAACAACCGCCCTCCAGTCTTTTGTACGACAGCATCGCTTGACCCTCAATAATTTGGTACAAGCCACCTGGGGATTGTTACTCTCTCGCTACAGTCAAGAAACAGATGTCGTTTTTGGTGCAACTGTATCGGGGCGTCCGCCCTCTATGGTTGGCATCGAATCGATGGTAGGGCTATTTATCAATACTTTACCCATGCGAGTTCAAGTTTCAGCAGATACCCCAGTGCTGGATTTATTAAAAGATTTACAGAAACAGCAAGTTGAGTCTGAGCAATATTCCTATAGTTCATTGATAGAAATTCAGGGCTGGAGTGATGTTCCTAGAGGTACATCTTTATTTGAGAGTATTGTTGTCTTTGAGAATTATCCAATTGATCCGGCACTCCAATTACAAAATGAAAGTTTTTCTATCAACAATCGTCGGGCTTTTGAACAAACGAATTATCCCCTCACACTCGTTGCTGTCCTGCGTCAGCAATTGCTAGTGAAGATTAGCTATGATACTAGCCGATTTGATCAGGCTACCATTTCTCGGATGTTGGGGCATTTCCAAACATTGCTGGAGGGGATTATTGCCAACCCCCAGCAGCAAATTTCCCAATTACCTCTACTAACAGAAGTTGAAAAACACCAATTATTAGTAGAGTGGAATGATACTGTAGAGACGCCTCATTCAACGTCTCTACAGGTAAATCAATGTATCCATCAGTTATTCGAGGAACAGGTAGAACGAACTCCCCATGCCGTAGCGGTAGTCTTTGAAAATCAACAACTGACCTATTGTGAATTAAATTGTCGTGCTAATCAATTAGCCCATTACTTACAATCTTTAGGCGTCACCCCCGATACCCTAGTGGGTTTACATCTAGAACGTTCTTTAGAGCTTATCGTCGCCATACTAGGCATTCTAAAAGCTGGCGGGGCTTATGTACCACTTGACCCGGATTATCCCAGTGAACGCTTGGGCTTCATGGTTGAAGATGCTCAACTTTCAGTCATACTGACGCAACAGAAATTCGTAGAGACGCGCCATTCTAAGTCTCTACTTCCCCAACATCAAGCCCAAGTCGTTTGCTTAGATACCGACTGGGAAACGATTACTCAAAACAGCCAATCCAACCCAACCAACACCGCCACATCAAGTAACCTGGCTTACATCATCTACACATCCGGTTCCACAGGTAAACCCAAAGGGGTTCTCGTCAACCACTCCAATGTGGTGCGTTTATTTACCGCCACAGATGCTTGGTATCACTTCAATGCTGAAGATGTGTGGACACTGTTCCACTCCATCGCCTTTGACTTCTCCGTGTGGGAAATCTGGGGAGCATTGCTGTATGGTGGACGATTAGTTGTTGTCCCTTACTTAGTCACTCGTGAACCCGAATCCTTCTATGAGTTGTTGTGTCAAGAAAACGTTACTGTTCTCAATCAAACCCCTTCAGCCTTCCGTCAGTTAATTATTGCCGAACAGTCACTGACAAAGACAAACAAATTGAAGTTACGCTGGGTAATTTTTGGCGGAGAAGCCTTAGAAATCAACAGTTTGAAACCCTGGTTTGAACGACACGGAGACCAAAAGCCTCAGTTAGTGAATATGTACGGGATTACCGAAACCACCGTACACGTCACCTATCGTCCCTTGAGTTTAGCCGATTTGGATGGAGCCGCCAGTGTGATTGGTCGTCCCATTCCCGACTTACAGATGTATGTACTCGATGAATATTTACAACCGGTGCCGATTGGCGTTCCTGGTGAAATGTATGTCGGAGGTGCAGGAGTCACACGGGGTTATCTCAACCGCGACGAACTAACTAAACAACGGTTTATTTCTAATCCCTTTATTGACAACCCACAAGGGCGACTCTATAAAACAGGGGATTTAGCACGTTATTTACCCAATGGTGAGTTAGAGTATCTAGGACGAATCGACAATCAAGTCAAGATTCGGGGCTTCCGGATAGAATTGGGAGAAATTGAGGCATTGTTAACCCAACATCCCGATGTTTGGGAAAGTGTAGTGGTGGTACGGGAGGATGAGCCGGGTGATAAACGTCTAGTGGCTTATGCTGTACCCCAGTCAAAATCATCTCCTACTGTCCAACAACTGCGACAATTCCTGGAAGGGAAACTACCCGCCTACATGGTTCCCAATGCTTTTGTCATCATCGAGTCGCTACCGTTAACGGACAATGGCAAAGTCAACCGTCGGGCATTACCGCAACCGGATTTAAGCGAACGAACCCAGAAATATGTTGCGCCTCGTACACCAACGGAGGAAATGCTAGCCCAAATTTGGGCGCAAGTGCTCAAAGTTGAGCAAGTTGGTATTAACGATAACTTCTTTGAACTGGGAGGACACTCGCTACTCGCCACCCAACTGGTGTCACGCATTCGTAATAGTTTTCAGGTAGAACTCCCTTTACGAGAGTTGTTCAACGCAGCAACAGTCGCTCAATTAGCCGATTGTATTGAGCAGTTGAAGCGACACAGCCCAGAACTCACAGTTCCACGGATCTTACCCAGGCGCAAAAAACGCAGTAACACTAGCTGAAGAAGCGCGATCGCTCTTCTTCTGTGCAGTGACAAAACTTAAGTCTAACTGTTCCACCTATTTTACCAAAGATTATTCTTACTCAGGACTATAAAAATGAATACTGAAGAATTACTTATCTCTACTGAAGAATTACCCCTATCCTATGCTCAACAGCGTTTATGGTTCTTAGACCAACTCGAACCCAACAGCGCCCTCTACAACATTTCCATCAGGTTGCATCTTTTAGGAACGCTCAATGTTGCTACCTTAGAACAAAGCTTACAAGAGATAATTGCTCGTCACGAAGCCTTACGCACCAACTTTGTCACGGTTGATGGAGAACCGACTCAAGTCATCCACGACGAAACAACCTGGAGAGTATCGGTTACAGACTTAACCCATTTATCAACCAACGAACAAGAAACGGCGGCAAAACAACTCACGCACCAACAAGCAATTCAACCCTTTGACCTAGCCAATGACTCATTAGTCAGAGCCACATTAATTGTGTTATCTGAGACCGAACACTGGTTACTGGTATGTATGCATCATATTGTCAGTGATGGCTGGTCAACCGGTGTGTTTGTTCAAGAACTCACAGCCCTATACAATGCTTATTCTCAAGGACAGCCTTCCCCATTAACGCCATTGCCCATTCAATATGCGGATTTTGCTATATGGCAAAGAGAGTGGTTACAAGGAGATGTCCTCGAAAGCCAACTGACTTACTGGAGGGACCAACTGGCAGATGCACCCACCTTATTAGAGTTACCCACAGACCGAGCGCGATCGGCAGTGCAGACCTTTGCTGGGGCACATCAACGGTTTACTCTTCCTGCACAACTGACTAAAAAGCTAACCCAACTAAGTCAGAAACAAGGCGTAACGTTGTTCATGACATTGTTAGCCGCGTTTGATACATTACTTTACCGCTACACTGGGCAAGAAGACATATTGGTTGGCTCACCCATTGCCAATCGGAATCAGAGCGAAATCGAAGGGTTAATCGGCTTTTTTGTCAATACCTTAGTATTGCGTACCAACCTGGAAGGCAATCCCAGTTTTAATCAACTCATTCATCGGGTGAGGGAAATGGCGACGGAAGCCTACACCCATCAAGACTTGCCCTTTGAAATGTTAGTGGAAGCCTTACAACCGGAGAGAGACCTGAGTTATACCCCCCTATTCCAGGTCATGTTTGTTCTCGATAATAATCCCTTGGATTCCATCGAATTAACCGGATTAACGGTCAATCCACATCCAATAGAATGGGAAATCGCTAAATTTGATTTGTCTTTGTCAATGCAGACAACAGCGAGTGGATTGGTGGGGGTATGGGAATATAATACTGACCTGTTTGATAGCAGCACTATCGAACGAATGGCAAATCATTGGGTCATCTTACTAGAAGGAATTGTTGCTAATCCTCAAGCCCCGATTTCCCAATTGCCTCTGTTAACCGAGGTGGAGCGGCAAAAATTATTAATTGATTGGAATAATACTGTAGAGACGTTGCATGCAACGTCTCTACATCAGGCAACGTCTCTACAGGTGAATCAATGTATTCATCAGTTATTTGAAGAACAGGTTAAACAGACTCCTGATGCCGTCGCCGTCATCTGGGAAAATCAACACCTGACTTACCGTGAATTGAATAGTCGTGCTAACCAATTAGCCCATTACTTACGTTCATTAGGTGTAGCCCCCGACACCTTAGTCGGGTTATGTGTGGAACGTTCTTTAGAAATGATAGTGGGTATCCTGGGAATTCTCAAAGCAGGTGGTGCCTACGTTCCTCTTGATCCAGCCTATCCCAAAGAGCGATTCACTTATATCCTCGAAGATACCCAACTGAGCCTTCTCCTCACTCAAGAAACACTACTCATTCAACAGCCCGACTTAGGCAGAAAGGTAATCTGTTTAGATCGAGATGGGTCAGTTATAGCTGAACAGATTACCACCAACCCAATTACAGCCGTTCAACCCCATAACCTGTCCTACATTATTTACACATCGGGTTCGACGGGTACACCCAAAGGGGTAATGATTGAACATCGCTCACTGGTCAATTTTATCCTGACAGCCAGCCAAGCATACGGCTTGACATCAAAAGATAAGGTTCTGCAATTTAGCTCGATCTGCTTTGATGTATCCGTTGAGGAGATATTTACCTGTCTTTCAGTCGGTGCAACATTAGTCTTGCGAACTGAAGCCATGCTGAACTCCAGTGAGGAGTTTTGGCGATGTTGCCAGGAATGGCAATTAACAATTCTAAGTCTTACCACCGCCTATTGGCATCAGTTAGTTTCTGAACTATCCCCCCAAGACGACCGAATTTATCCGGATGTCAGAAAGGTAATTATCGGAGGAGAAGAAGCGCAATTAGACAAAGTAAAACGTTGGCAGAGTAGTGTTGCTCATTTCTCTAATCCACCACAGTTATATAATAGTTACGGTCCCACAGAAGCAACCGTTTCGGCAACTCTATATCAATTTAATTCAGGTGATACCCATGTTTCAATTGGGCGGCCTTTGAGCAATGTTCAGGTTTACATCCTAGACAAACATCTGCAACCTGTTCCCATTGGTGTACCGGGAGAATTACATATTGGCGGTGCTGGATTAGCCCGTGGCTACCTCAACCGTCGGGAGTTGACTGATGAGAAATTTATCGCCAACCCGTTTAGCACCGAGCCGGATTCCCGTCTTTACAAAACTGGGGATCTAGTTTGTTATTTACCGGATGGCAATATTAAATATCTGGGACGGATTGATAATCAAGTAAAAATTCGTGGCTTCCGGATAGAGTTGGGAGAAATTGAAGCCGTTTTGGGTGAGCATAAAGATGTCCAGGCATTCTGTGTAATTGTCCGCGAAGATAGTCCTGGGGATAAACGCCTTGTGGCTTACATAGTGCCGCCATCCCAAGTAACACCGAACATCAGCGAACTCCGGCAATTTCTGAAAGCCAAGTTGCCCGATTATATGGTTCCTAGTGCGTTTGTGGTGTTAGAAGCCTTGCCATTAACACCGAATGGGAAAGTAGATCATCGCGCCTTACCCGCACCGGATTTCAGCGATCGCACAAACCAATATATTGCTCCCCGCACCCCAGTAGAAGAAATCTTGACTCAAATTTGGAGCCAAGTTCTAACAGTAGAGAAAGTCGGAATAAACGATAACTTCTTTGAATTGGGAGGACATTCTCTCCTAGCCACCCAACTGGTATCACGCATTCGCAACACATTTAAAGTCGAACTACCCTTGCGTCAATTATTTGCCACAGCAACCGTAGGGGAATTGGCACAAGCAATTGTGCAACTACAGCAACAAAACTTAGACCTCATCGCCCCACCCATCTTACCCCGAACTGAGGAGACACAATTACCCCTATCCTATGCTCAACAGCGTTTATGGTTCCTAGAGCAGTTTGCGCCCAACAGTGCCTTATACAATATTCCCATCACCTTGCGTTTGAGGGGAACGCTGAATATTACAGCATTGGAACAAAGCCTACAAGAACTAATGGCTCGCCACGAATCATTACGCACCAACTTCGTGACTGTTGATGGAGAAGCCACACAAATTATCCCAACCTCAACAAATTGGAGTTTATCAGTTGTTGAATTAACCCATTTACCGACAAGTGAACAAGAAAGTATTGCCCAAAAACTTGCCAAACAACAAGCCATTCACGCCTTTGACCTAACCAGTGAACCCTTAATCAAAGCCACATTAGTTATTCTCAATGATACAGAATACTGGTTATTAATATGTATGCATCACATCGTCAGTGATGGCTGGTCAATGGGTGTGTTGGTTCAAGAACTGGCAACCTTGTACGAGGCTTATACTCAAGGTCAACCTTCTCCCTTAACCCCACTACCGATTCAATACGCCGATTTCTGTCTCTGGCAAAGACAATGGTTGCAAGGAGAAGTCCTCCAAAGTCAATTGAGCTACTGGGAAGACCAACTAGCAGGGGCACCGACTCTATTATCACTCCCCACAGACCGACCGAGACCCGCAACCCAGAGTTTTGAGGGTGCAACTCAATCCTTTGAGGTGTCCTGGGAACTGACCAAAAAGCTAACCCAATTGAGCCAAGAGCAAGGAGTGACCTTGTTCATGACACTGTTGGCAGCATTTTTTACATTGCTGTACCGTTACAGTGGGCAAGAAGATATGTTGGTGGGGACACCCATAGCTAACCGGAACCGGAGTGAAATAGAAGGAGTAATCGGCTTTTTTGTCAATACCTTAGTGCTACGCGGCGACTTATCAGGGGAGCCGAGTTTTAGTGAACTTCTGGCTCGTGTGCGGGAAGTAGCAATGGAGGCATACACACATCAGGACTTGCCCTTTGAAATGTTAGTGGAGGCATTACAGCCGGAAAGAGATCTGAGCCATTCTCCCCTATTCCAAGTCATGTTTATCCTCCAGAATACGCCGACAGCTGAGGTGGAGTTAACCGGAGTAACCGTCACGCCAGTGGAGGTTAAACGTGACATCGCTCCCTTTGATTTGACCTTAGGAATGGAGAATACGCCGGAAGGGTTAGTGGGAGTTTTTGAGTACAACACGGACTTGTTTGAAGCCAGCACCATTGAGCGGATGAGCGGGCATTTTGTCAGATTATTAGAAGGGATTGTGGCTCATCCGCAAGAGCGAATTTCCCAATTACCTTTATTGACAGCTGGTGAGGAGCAACAAATCTTATTTGAATGGAACGATACAGGTGCCGACTATCCAGCATCCCTATGTATTCATCAGTTATTTGAAGAGACGGTGAAACGGACTCCTCATGCAGTAGCCGTCGAGTTTGAACATCAACAATTAACCTATCAACAGTTAAATATCCAAGCCAATCAACTCGCCCACTCTCTGCAATCTCTAGGAGTCGGGGCTGAGGTATGTGTCGGGATATATCTAGAACGTTCTATCACGATGATAGTGGCATTATTAGCCATTCAAAAAGCCGGGGGAGCCTATGTTCCCTTAGACCCAGATTATCCCATCCAAAGATTAGCTTACATCTGCGAAGATTCAAAAATTGACCTCATCCTCACCCAACATAAACTCCTGAATGCTTTACCTGTAGAAAGAGAATCCGTAAAAGTAATCGCCTTAGACACAGAATCCGAGGAACTAAACAGTCAAAGTCAAGAAAATCCAGTCAGTGAAGTCAAACCCTCTAACCTCTGTTGTCTGCTGTACACTTCAGGTTCCACCGGAAAACCCAAAGGAGTGATGCTAACTCATGCAGCATTAGTCAACCATAGCAGCGCCATCAGTGAAGTCTTTGGTTTAACCAATAAAGACCGGGTTCTGCAATTTGCCTCCTTGGGTTTTGACGTCGCCGCCGAAGAAATCTTTCCCACTTGGTTCAAAGGTGGCACAGTGGTATTAAGACCCGCTCAAATGTTCCCGGACTTAGCCCGTTTTGCCCAATTTATCGAACAACAAAAACTAACGGTTCTGAATATTACCCCAGCCTATTGGCATGAATGGACAGTAGCCGTATCTAAAGCAGAGGCAACAATCCCGGAAAATTTACACTTAGTCGCTGTGGGTGGGGACAGCGTTCTGCCAGAAACAGTGAGACTGTGGAAGAAATTAGTAGGCACCAGGGTCAATTGTCTGAATGTCTACGGACCCACCGAAGCCTCAGTCACCGCCGTTGTCTATGATTTACTCAATCCCCAATTAGAACAAATCAATAATGTCCTGATTGGTCGTCCCATTGCCAATACCCAAACCTATATCCTCGACCCCCATCTGCAACCTTTACCCGTTGGCGTGATTGGCGAATTACATCTAGGTGGGGTGCGTCTGGCACGAGGCTATCTCAACCGCGAGGAATTAACATTAGCCAAATTTCTGCCCAACCCCTTTAAAGATGGAACAGGTCATCGCATCTACAAAACCGGAGATTTAGCCCGTTATCTACCTGATGGCAACATCGAGTGTTTCGGACGCATTGACAATCAGGTGAAAATTCGAGGTTTCCGCATCGAGTTGGGAGAAATTGAAGCGGTACTCAACCGAAATGTCCATGTCCAGACCTCTTGTGTGATTCTGCGGGAGGATACTCCAGGGGATAAACGCTTAGTTGCCTACATCGTCGCCCATGAGCAACAACAGATTCCAGCCATTAGCGAACTGCGTCAATACCTATCCAATCATCTGCCACTGTACATGGTGCCCAATGTCTTCATGTTCTTGGAGTCACTACCCCTGAGTGCCAACCGGAAAGTAGACCGTCGCGCCCTACCCGTACCGGATAAACAGAGTGAACAACGGAGTGAATATGTGGCACCGCGCACTCTGACTGAGGAAATCCTCGCTCTTGTTTGGGCAAAAGTCCTGAAGGTAGAACGAGTCGGCATATATGATAACTTCTTTGAACTGGGGGGACATTCCTTACTCGCCACTCAACTGGTGTCCCGGATTCGTAATAGTTTTAACGTAGAACTACCCCTGCGGGAATTGTTTGCTTCGGCGACAGTCGCCCAATTAACTCAGGTGATTGAGCAATTAAAGCAACAGGATTCAGTCCGGGCAACTCCCCCCATATTACCCAAGGCAAAGGATGTCGAGGCACCATTGTCCTATGCACAACAGCGTTTATGGTTCCTCGACCAACTTGACCCCAACAGTGCCACCTACAATATCCCGATGACGTTGCGTCTTCTCGGAACACTGAATGTTGCCGCCCTAGAAGGGAGCCTACAAGAAATTGTTCAGCGTCATCAAGCCTTACAGACCAACTTCATTGCCGTAGATGGACAACCCACCCCAATTATTAAAACAGCAACAGATTGGAGTTTATCAGTAGTTGACTTGCAGCATTTACCGACAAGCGAAAAAGAAAAAGCGGCACAGCAAATCGCCCAAGAACAAGCAACTAAGCCCTTTGACCTGGCAAATGAGCCATTAATCCGGGCGACATTAGTCCGGTTAAATGAAACCGAACAGTGGTTGTCGGTATGTATGCATCATATTGTCTCGGATGGCTGGTCAATGGGTGTGTTTGTGGAGGAATTAACTGCCTTGTATGAGGCTTATGCACAAGGTCAGCCTTCCCCTTTAACCCCACTACCGATTCAGTATGGGGACTTCGCCCTCTGGCAAAGACAGTGGTTACAGGCAGAGGTATTGCAAAGCCAATTGAGTTACTGGCAACAACAACTGGCAGATGCACCGGAGTTGTTAGTGCTGCCCACAGACCGACCCAGACCAGCGATGCAAACCTTCGTCGGTGCCTATCAAAAGTTTAATCTTTCGGCTGAACTGACCCAAAAATTGACTCAGTTGTGTCAAGAGGAAGGGGTAACGCTGTTTATGACCTTGTTAGCAGCGTTTGATACCTTGCTGTATCGTTACAGCGGACAAACAGACATTTTAGTCGGAACTCCAATTGCCAACCGGAATCACAGTGAAATCGAAGGATTGATTGGTTTCTTTAGCAACACGTTAGTGATGCGGAGTAATTTGTCTGACAATCCCAGCTTCAGTGAATTACTGACTCAGGTAAGGCAAACGGCAATGGAGGCTTATACTCATCAAGACTTGCCCTTTGAGATGTTAGTTGAGGCATTACAGCCGCAAAGAAACCTGAGTCATACACCTTTATTCCAGGTGGCGTTTGTGCTACAGAATACGCCCATTGCTGAAGTAGAGTTGAGTGGGTTAACCATCAATGAAGTGCCGATAGAAAATGCCATAGCCAAGTTTGATTTAACCTTAGGGATGCAGCAAAATGATACCGAAATAGCGGGAGTTTTTGAGTACAACACAGATTTGTTTGATGCCAGTACCATGGAACGGATGGTGGGTCATTGGGTGACGCTACTGGAATCCATTGTTGCCCATCCTCAAGAGCGATTGTCTCAATTACCAATGCTCAACGAGTTAGAGCAGCAGCAGTTATTGGTTGATTGGAATCAGACTCAGACAGATTATCCTCAAGATAAGTGTATTCATCAGTTGTTTGAGGAGCAGGTAGCGCGTAATCCCAAGGCGCTAGCCGTGGTGTTTGAGCAGGAAAAATTAACCTATGAGCAGTTGAATTGTCGGGCGAACCAGTTAGCTCATTATTTACGCAGCCAAGGGGTTGGACCGGATGTGCTAGTGGGGTTATGTGTAGAACGTTCCCTGGAAATGGTCGTGGGATTATTGGGGATTCTTAAGGCAGGTGGGGCTTATGTTCCCCTTGACCCAGAGTATCCCAATGAGCGCTTGAATTATATGGTTAAAGATGCTCAAGTTTCGGTGCTACTCACCCAACAACAAGTCTTGGATAAACTACCACAGCATCAAGGCAAGTTGGTTTGTTTGGATGATTTAGAACTGGATAATTTAGACTTAGCTCAAAATCATCAAGATAACCCCAACAGTGGCGTTCAACCGTTCCATCTGGCGAATGTGATTTACACCTCTGGTTCCACAGGCAAACCCAAAGGGGTAATGGTTGAACATAGCGGATTGTGTAACTTAAGCCAAGCTCAGATTCAAACGTTTGGCTTACATTCACAGAGTCACATTCTCCAGTTTGCCTCCCTCAGTTTTGATGCCTCTATCTGGGAAGTGGTTATGGCTTTGGCAGCAGGAGGAACACTTTATCTAGGAACCCAGGAATCTCTGATGCCGGGTCAACCCTTAGTTGAGCGATTACGAGACTATGATATTACTCATGTTACTTTACCTCCATCGGCATTGGCGGTTCTGCCAGAGGCGGAACTGGCGGCACTGCAAACGATTATTGTTGCTGGAGAAGCTTGTTCTCCTGAATTGATCAAAAAATGGTCGGTGGCTCGAAACTTCTTCAACGCTTACGGACCGACTGAAGCCAGTGTCTGCGCCACCCTAGCCAAATGCAATGGCGATGAGAAAATCTCCATTGGTCGCCCCATTGCCAATACACAAATCTATATCTTAGACTCCTACTTACAACCCGTCCCTGTTGGTGTACCGGGAGAATTGCATATTGGGGGTACAGGATTAGCACGCGGTTATCTCAACCGACCTGATTTAACCAATCAGAAATTTATTGCCAATCCCTTTGATAGAAGCCAGCGCCTCTACAAAACCGGAGACTTAGCCCGTTATTTAAGAGATGGCAACATTGAATTCTTGGGACGCATTGACAATCAAGTTAAAATTCGGGGTTTCCGGGTGGAGTTGGCAGAAATTGAAGCCACCCTATCCCAGCTACCTGAAGTCCGGGAAGCCGTGGTTATAGCACGGGAAGACCAAGGCAATGATAAGCGTCTGGTGGCTTACGTTGTTGGGCAAACACAAACAACATTGACCAGTAACGAATTGCGTCAATTCCTGAAAGCAAAATTGCCCGATTACATGATACCCAGTGCTTTTGTGCTGTTAGAAAATCTCCCCCTAACACCCAATGGCAAAGTAGACCGCCGCGCCTTACCCGCCCCCGATGTCAGCTCACTAAAAGACCAATATGTTGCTCCCCGCACTCCAACAGAAGAAACCCTAAGTAAAATTTGGTCACAAGTGCTAAAAGTCGAACCTGTGGGAATTAATGACAACTTCTTTGACCTTGGGGGACATTCTCTGTTGGCAACTCAAATAATCTCCCGTGTCCAGGAAGCCTTTAGCATTTCATTACCCTTACGTTCTCTATTTGAATCTCCTACAATTGCCCAATTCTCTCAGGAGATCATCACTCAACTGGAAACGGGTTTGAGCCTAACCGTTCCAGAAATTGTACCCGTTTCCCGCCACACAGATATCCCTCTATCCTGGGCACAAGAACGCCTATGGTTTGTCCATCACCTCGAAGGAGACAGTGGTGCCTACACGATAGATATTACTGTCCGTCTGAAGGGGAATCTCAATATCAAAGCATTAGAACAATCGTTTCAAGCGATAGTACAGCGCCATGAACCCCTACGGACTCGATTTGAAATCAAAGATAATAAGCCGATACAGGTAATAGACTCAAACATCACCCTAACCTTACCTGTGGTGAATCTCCAGAATGAGCCAGAACCCTGGAAAAAGGTGAAAGCCTTAACCAAAGAAGCAGCCAGCTTTCCCTTTGATTTGGCAAAGGACTCAGTGTTGCGAGTGAAGCTGTGGCAAGTGGCTGAAGATGACTATGTGTTGCTATTTGCCATTCACCATATTGCTGCCGATGGTTGGTCATTGGGGGTTTTAGTTGAGGAACTCTCAGCTTATTATCGAGGGATTTCAACAGGGGAGTCGGTCAATTTACCCGAGTTACCCATCCAGTATGCAGACTTTGCAGTTTGGCAACGTCAGTGGTTCACCGATGAGGTGTTAGAGCGTCAGTTAAACTACTGGAAGAAACAGTTAAATGACGCCCCCCCCCTGTTAGAACTGCCCACAGATCGCCCTCGCCCTGCCGTACAAACCTTTCGCGGGGGAACCGAACATTTTCAATTTTCCCCTGAGCTAACTCAATGCCTGAAAAAGCTATCTCAAGAGTCAGGAACCACTCTATTTATGACACTTTTGGCGGGTTTTGTTGTATTAGCTTCTCGCTACAGTGGACAAACGGATTTGGTAGTTGCTTCCCCCATTGCCAATCGGAACCGCCAAGAAATAGAAGGGTTAATTGGATTTTTTGTCAATACTCTGGCATTAAGATTTGATTTATCTCAACAGCCAACCTTTGAAACCTTCTTAGCCCAAGTCCGGCAAGTCACCCAAGATGCGTATGAACATCAGGATCTGCCCTTCGAGATGTTGGTTGAAGAGTTGAAAATTGAACGACATCTGGATCGCCATCCCCTGACGCAAGTGGTATTTGCGCTGCAGAATGCCCCCAGTTCTCCTTGGGATTTGCCCGGTGTAACGGTGGAAGGGATGTCTTCCGGACTGGATTCGGTCAGGGTTGACCTGGAAGTTTACTTATGGGATGAACCAGAAGGACTTGAGGGTTTTTGTTCTTACAACCGGGATTTATTTGATGGGACGACAATAAGCCGCATGATGGGTCATTTCCAGACGTTGTTAACGGCAATTGTGGAAAATAAAAAGCAGCCTGTTACCTTATTACCGTTGCTCACGCAACCGGAACGTGATCAATTATTGGTGAAGTGGAATGATACTGTACAGACGCGCCATGGCGCGTCTCTACAGGCGGCAACGTCTCTACAGTCGGCAACGTCTGTTCAGGTGAATCCATGTATTCATCAGTTATTTGAGGCACAGGTGGAACGGACTCCCGATGCAGTCGCCGTGGTATTTGAGGATGAAGAACTCACCTATTTTCAGTTGAATAGTCGCGCCAATCAATTAGCCCATTACTTACAATCTTTGGGCGTGAGTGCCGATGTCTTGGTGGGGTTGTGTGTGGAGCGATCGCCATTAATGCTGATTGGATTACTGGGCATTCTCAAAGCGGGTGGTGCATACATTCCCCTTGACCCCGACTATCCGACTGAACGGATCAGTTTTATGTTAGAAGATAGTCAAGTTTCCCTACTGCTGACTCAACAGCATCTGATTGAGAGACTACCTGAATCTCAGACCCAACCTATCTGCTTGGATACTGATTGGTCTGTGATTTCTCAGTTAAGTCCAGAAAATCCGATCGCTGTAGTACAAGCCACAAACTTGGCTTATGTGATTTATACATCGGGTTCCACAGGTAAACCAAAAGGAGTGATGATTGAGCATCGATCTTTAGTGAACTTGACAAAAGTTGAAGCAAAACAATGGGGGATTCACCAAAATGATCGCGTTCTTCAGTTTAGTTCTTTTAGTTTTGATGTATTCGGTAAAGATATTTATCCCTGCTTAAGTGCTGGTGGCACAGTGGTCTTGCGAACCCAAAAAATGTTGGATTCCTGGTGGGCTTTAATGGAAGGAATTGAGCATTGGCAAATCACTGTGCTGAATATAACGTTTGCCTACTGGCAGAAGTGGGTAACTGAACTAGCTCGAACCCACAAAAGGATTTTACCCAGTCTACGACTAATAACGATTGGCGGAGAGCGGGTTGTACCGCAAACCATTAAGCAGTGGTACAAATACCTACAAGAAAATTCGGCATTCTATCAGTTGGAAAATTTCCCACAGTTAATTAACGGTTATGGTCCGACGGAAACGACAATTCAAGCTAGCTACTGTCCGTTATCTACCCAGATGTGCAACTCGGACTTGTCCTCTGTTCCCATTGGTCGCCCAATTGCCAACACACAAATCTACATTTTAGATGCACAGTTACAGCCCGTACCGATTGGTGTAGCTGGAGAGTTGCACATTGGTGGCGCGGGAGTCGCACGGGGTTATCTCAACCGCCCTGAATTGACCATCGAGAAATTCATCCCTAACCCCTTTAGCCAGGAACCTGATTCTCGCCTCTATAAAACGGGAGACTTGGCGCGTTACTTAAGAGATGGAAATATTGAATTCTTAGGACGGATTGATAATCAAGTCAAAATTCGCGGCTTCCGGATTGAGTTAGGGGAAATTGAAGCGGTTTTGAGTCAACATCCGATGGTACAGGATACGGTTGTGGTTGCCCAGGTTGACAGAAACGGTGACAAAAATCTGGTTGCTTACCTGGTTCCGGCTCTGAACAACCAAGTAAGCGACCAGCAGGTGACTCAATGGGAAAGGGAGTATGTGAGTGACTGGCAAATGCTCTATGAACAAGCCTACGGTCAACCGCAAACGGCTACAGATGACCTGACGTTCAATATTAGTGGTTGGAATAGCAGTTATACCGGGGAACCGATTCCCGCCACAGAAATGCTCGAATGGGTGGAAAGTACCGTCAGCCGGATTCTGTCTGTGTCCCCCCAACGAGTCTTAGAAATTGGTTGTGGCACCGGTTTACTTCTGTCTCGGATTGCGCCTCACACTCAGGAGTATTGGGGCGCCGATTATGCCAGTGCTGCTTTACAACAGGTTGATAAGATTTGTCAACGTCAGGGTTTACAACAGGTGCGACTCCTGCACCAAATGGCGGATGATTTTACCAACATCAGGGAAGGCAAATTCGACACGGTAGTTTTGAATTCAGTTGTCCAATATTTCCCCAGTTTTGAGTATTTGCTACAGGTTTTAGATGGGGCAATGGCAACGATTGGTGAAAGCGGTACTATCTTTGTCGGGGATGTACGGAGTCTGCCCTTACTCGAAGCCTATCATGCCGCCGTGCAGTTATCTCGATTACCGGGGGATACCACGGTTGAGCAATGGCAACAACAGGTTAATCAAAGTGTTACGGCTGAAGAAGAATTGGTGATTGATCCCAGTTTCTTCATCGCTCTTTCCACTCGTTTTCCTCAGATTACTTCGGTAGAGATTGAGCCGAAACGGGGCTATGCCCAGAATAATGAGTTAACTCAATTCCGTTATGATGTCACCCTTCATGTCGGCGGTGAGGTTCCCACCCCGGTTGAGACTTGGTTGAACTGGCAATTAGATTCCCTTTCAATCGCACAAGTTGAAACTCAACTCAAAATCGAGCAGCCAGAAGTTTTAGGGATTCGTGGTGTACCCAACCAACGGGTACAACAAGCCTTACAGATTTGGCAATGGTTGGAACAGCCGCCAGAGATGGAGACAATCAGCCAACTACGGCAATTCCTCACACAACAGCCCGGAGTGGGAATTAATCCCGAACAGTTTTGGCAACTGGGTGAAAATCTGGGCTACCAGGTGCATTTAAGTTGGTGGGAGAGTTCCACCGATGGGGGTTATGATCTGGTGTTCTATCGTAATAGTTTTTCTCCCATTGAGTTTTGGCACCCAGAAACGGTAACAGCTAAACCCTGGAGTGACTATACCAACAATCCCCTGTATGGTAAGTTAGTCCAGAAACTGGTGCCACAGGTGCGTCAGTTTGTGCAACAAAAGTTGCCTAATTATATGATGCCCCAGGCTTTTGTGCTGCTTTCTGCTTTGCCTTTGACACCGAATGGTAAGGTTGACCGTAAAGCCTTACCCACTCCAGATACGGCTACCCGGAATCTGTCTACTGGCTTGGCTTTACCCCGCAACCCGATTGAGGCTAAACTGGTTCAAATCTGGAGTGAGGTGTTGGGGATTGAACACATCGGCATTAAGGATAATTTCTTTGAACTTGGGGGACATTCCTTGCTGGCGACTCAAGTGATTTCTCGGTTAAGTAATTTGTTTGAGGTGGAATTGTCTTTACAAAATTTTCTGGAGTATCCCACGGTGGCGAGTTTGGCTGAGACGATTCAGGTACTTTCCACGGTACAAAACGGTCAACCTTCTGTCACTGAACTATCAGAGGATTATGAAGAAGGTGAATTGTAATATAACATTTCTCATCAGAAACTAGCAGAAGTGATTTTTCGATTAGCCCGAGAAGATACCCAGCCAGAGAGGTTAACCAAAATTAACTCGACCTCATGGTTGAATGGGTGGGCGATTAGTCTAGATGCCAGCAAATGGGACGCTGATGGACTTTTTGAACCCAAAAGTGAACCCCGCAATTTAGACCGGATTCAAAACCAAATTTGGGAGGCAATTGGCAGATGAAAGTCGTGGAGTTTTTGTCTTACTTAAACCGTTTAGATATCAAACTTTGGCTAGAGGAAGAGAAACTCAAGTATCATGCGCCCAAGGGGGCAATGACACCGGAAATCAAGCAAGAAATCGGCACGAGAAAATCGGAAATCATTGCCTTTTTCCAGCAAGCCAATGCCACCTCCAGAGCGACTGAATCAGCGATTATGCCGATGTCACGGGATAATCGGATTCCTCTATCTTTTGCCCAGCAACGACTCTGGTTTCTGCACCAACTCTCGCCCGACAGTCAGTCTTACAATATGCTGGAGGCGCTGCGGTTAAAGGGTTCACTGGATATTGTTGCACTAGAAAAAAGTCTCAGTGAACTGGTTCGCCGTCATGAAATCCTCAGAACCACGTTTCCCATGGTAGACGGAGAAGCCATTCAACAGATTGCTGACCCTACTCATTTAACATTACCCATCCAGGACTTACAGGGGTTGTCTACTGAGGAACAAACGGCTCAAATTGAACAACTGGTGAAGTCTCTGGCGGCTGAGTCCTTTGATTTGGCAAGTGAACCCCCACTACAATTTACGTTGCTCAAACTGAGTGACCACGAACAGGTACTCCTGTTGAAGATGCACCATATTATCTACGATGGTTGGTCAATGAATATCTTCTTCAGTGAGTTGTCTTTTCTCTATAGAGCCTTCTCTCAAGGACTCCCCTCCCCTCTTCCAGAATTACCGCTCCAATATGCTGATTTTGCCCTATGGCAACGTCAGTGGCTAACCGGAGACATTCTTGATCGGCAACTCAATTACTGGCAGAATCAGTTAGCTGATGCTCCTCCAGTTGTGGAATTACCAACGGATTACCCTCGTCCCCCCGTTCAAACGTTTCAAGGTGCCGTTGAATGTTTGCGACTGAATCAGGAATTAACTCAACGCCTCAAGCAACTGAGCCAGGATTCAAAAACGACGTTGTTTATGACGCTGCTGGCGGCTTTTTTTGTCACCCTTTCTCGTCATAGTAATCAGTTAGATTTAGTTGTTGGCTCTCCCATTGCCAATCGCAATAACCAAAGCCTAGAGGGATTAATCGGATTTTTTGCCAATACCCTAGCCTTGAGGGGGAATCTCTCTGGCAATCCCAGCTTCAAAGATTTCTTGGCTCAAGTCAAGCAAACTACCCTGTCAGCCTATGCTCACCAAGACTTACCCTTTGAAATGTTGGTCGAGAGGTTACAGCCGGAGCGAGATTTGAGTCGAAATCCCCTGGTACAGGTAATGTTTTCGCTCCAGAATGCTTCCCCATCACAAGGGGGTTTGTCAGGTTTAGCCATGGAGAGTCTGCCTTTGCCTGTTGATGTCAGAGCTAGATTTGACCTGGAAGTGATTATTTGGGAGATGTCAGAGGGGTTAGAGGGCGTTTGGTCCTACAACAGCGATTTATTTGATGGGGCTACCATTACTCGCATGGGTCAACATTTTCAAACCGTACTCGAGGCTGTTGTAGCCAATCCCGAAGTACGAGTGGCTGAAATACCGCTGTTAAGTCCAGCCGAACGGGATCAGTTGTTAGTGGAGTGGAACAACACTCAAACGGACTATCCTCAGGATAAATGTATCCATCAGTTATTTGAGGAACAAGTAGAACACAACGGTGATGCGATCGCACTCGTGTATGACGATCAATACCTAACTTACCGTGAATTAAATGGTCGTGCCAATCAATTAGCCCGCTATTTACGTTCCTTGGGTGTAGAAGCTGATAGGCTGGTGGGATTATGTGTCGAACGTTCCTTAGACATGGTGGTGGGACTGTTGGGCATTCTCAAAGCAGGTGGAGCCTACCTGCCACTTGACCCTGAGTATCCCCAAGAACGCTTAAGCTTCATGCTAGAAGACACTCAGGTGAAAGTGTTGTTAACTCAAGCCAAATTCCGAGACTCCCTACCCCCACATCAAGCACATATCGTCTGTTTGGATACTGACTGGCAAACGATTAACCAAGCTAATCCCGATAATCTCAACAACACAGTCAGTGCTGAAAATTTAGCTTATGTAATTTATACTTCTGGTTCTACTGGAACACCCAAAGGAGTCGTCGTCACTCAGCGGGCTGTCAATCGACTGGTGTTAAACACCAATTATATCCAGTTAACGGCAAATGATTGTATTGCTCAAGCTGCAACTATTGCTTTTGATGCTGCCACCTTTGAAATTTGGGGAGCGCTACTCAACGGAGCCAAGTTGGTGTTCATCAATCAATCGGCATTGCTTTCCCCTGAAGAATTTGCTGTCAATCTAAGTTCTCAAGGAGTCAGCGTTTTATTCTTAACTACAGCTTTATTCAATCAGTTAGCCAGCTTTGTCCCCCAAGCATTTAGTTCTCTCAAATATCTACTCTTTGGTGGGGAAGCCGTTGACCCCAGATGGGTACAAGAAGTTTTAGACAAAGGCGCTCCACAGCAGCTATTCCATGTTTATGGACCAACAGAGAATACGACTTTTTCTTCTTGGTATTTGGTAGAAAACTTACCCACAGCAGCTACAACTATTCCCATTGGTCGTCCGATTGCGAATACACAAATTTATATCCTAGACGAGTATCTGCAACCTGTCCCTGTGGGCGTACCGGGAGAATTACATATTGGGGGTGCAGGATTAGCAAAAGGCTATCTCAACCGCCCTGAGTTAACAATAGAAAAATTCATCCCTAACCCGTTTAGCGCCGATTCAGATTCTCGCCTCTATAAAACTGGAGATCTAGTCCGTTACTTAAAAGATGGCAATATTGAATTCTTAGGACGCATTGATAATCAAGTTAAAATCCGGGGTTTCCGCATTGAGTTAGGGGAAATAGAAGCGGTACTGAGCCAGCATGAAGATGTACAAATTGCTTGTGTCATGCTTCGGGAAGATACTCCAGGGGAAAAGCGTATTGTTGCTTATGTCGTGCCGCAACCCAAAGTAACAGTCACAACCAGTACACTGCGTCGATTCCTGACCCATAAACTCCCCGGTTACATGATCCCATCGGCGTTTATGATTCTGGACTCTTTACCCCTCACCCCGAATGGCAAAGTAGACCGCCGCGCCTTAAAAGCACCGTCTAACAGTAGTGACTCGGATACATTTGTTCAAGCACGTAACCAATTAGAATTGCAACTGGTGCAACTTTGGTCAAAGGTGCTGAAAGTTGACAAAATTGGGGTACAAGATAACTTTTTTGAACTCGGGGGTCATTCCCTGCTAGCCTCCTACTTAATCACTCAAGTTAAGCAGCAGTTGGGCAAAGATATTCCTTTAATCACGCTGTTTCAAAACCCGACCATTGAACAGTTGGCGACAATCATTCAAACTGGATCAGATCACTCTACTCCGTCTTGTTTAGTGGCGATTCAACCCCAGGGGTCAAAACCACCCTTCTTCTGTGTTCCCGGTGCGGGAGGTAGACCGTTTTACTTCTATCACTTAGGACGTTATTTAGGAGAAGATCAACCGTTCTACAGTTTTGAAAACAATCTGTCTCAGGAATCAGGGTCGATTACTCGAATTGAGGATATGGCTAGTATTTATATTGAAGCCATGCAAGCTGTTCAGCCCCAAGGACCCTATTTTTTAGGCGGACATTCCTATGGGGGAAATGTTGCGTTTGAAATGGGTAAACAGTTGTATAAACAGGGACAGGAGGTAGCTTTACTGGCAATCATTGATTCTTCAGCGCCAACGTATAAAGATAAGCAAATGCTGATTGATTATATTAACTGGGATCACGCCAGGTGGCTGGCTGAGGTGAGCAAGGGCATAGAAGTTTATTTAGATAAGGATGTCGATATTTCCTACGAAACTCTCCAGCCCTTAACAGTGGAGGAGCAACTCAACTACGTTTTACACTATTTCAAAATGGCTAATATGCTACCTCCGAATGCAGAAACAACCCAGCTAACCAATATCGTACAAGCTTATAAAACTAGCTGTTTATGTCTGGTTGATTATGAACCCCAAGAGATGTATCCTGGTAAACTGACGATTATACGCGCCAATGAGGATCTGCCGGATGATCCGAATCGTGAGTTGGCATCTGACAATGAAGATTTTTCCTTGGGTTGGAGCGAGTTTTGTACGGAACCTGTGGATATCCATTTTGTGTTGGGAAATCATATCACAATTACGGCGGAACCTCATGTTCAGGTTTTAGCCGAACAGTTAAAAGCTTGCATTGATTTGTAGAGACGTTGCATGCAACGTCTCTACAAGTTAAAAACCTGGTGATAAAAATGGATAAAACCGAATTCATTACACAATTTGATCAGTTAATTCTCAATCCTGAAACCCGAAAAATATATGGTCAACATAAGTTTTTTAATGTCGGCTATTGGTTGCCAGAAACTCAGAATCAAGAGGAAGCTTGTTTTAACCTGATGGAAAAACTGTTGGAATTTATTCCAGATAAAACAGGAAAAATCCTAGATGTCGGCTGCGGGTTAGGCGCGACGACCAATTATTTACTGAAATACTACTCCCCTGCTAATGTAATAGGCATCAATATTTCCAGCCAACAACTTGAAAGATGTCGAATCAATGTACCAAACGGCAACTTCATGGAAATGGATGCTGTCCAGATGAAGTTTGAGGAGAATCAATTTGATCAGATCATCTGTGTTGAAGCTGCCTTATACTTTAATACCCGGGAAAAATTCCTCAAAGAAGCTGGGCGTGTGTTGAAGCCCGGAGGGAATCTCGTCCTGGCGGATATTATCAGTGCAACGACGGAATATTTTGGTAATTTGGTCATGGCTGAAAATACGGTCAAAGATATTGAGGCATATCAGAATCTTTACCAACAAGCAGGATTCGAGCAGGTAAAATTGGTGGAGGCTACAGAGGAATGCTGGAAAACACACTTCCGATATCTAAAATCTTGGATGGAAGCACAATTTCAGGCAGGAGAAATAGATGAAGAAACTTGTCAATTTAATGTCAATGCCATAGATAATTTGTTACAGTTAGATTCTGACGCGATAACGTATGTGTTGGTTTCTGCGAATAAGCCAGTCAATCAAATTTAAATCGAGAATTAAGTAGGTTGGTGGAAATAAACTCAACCATGTTAATTTATGTAAAGAACCCTCAAACCCTTACAAATGAAGAATGACGAATGACGATCTCCACCGTTAACGTTAATTGTCCCCACCTACTTAAAAGTCAACAGCTAACAAATCAAAGGTCAAACAATGTTTCAGTCACTATCAGGCAAAAAAGTAGTAATTATTGGCATAAACTCAGGAGTTGACCTAGCCATTGCCAAAAAAGTCACAGAACTGGGAGCATCGGTGATACTTTCACACGACTCACAGGACAAATTGGATGAAGCCATGGAGTCGCTTTCGGGAGAAATTGAGGCGAAAACGGTTGACATTTTAAATGAGGATTCAGTCAATACTTTCTTTGAGCAAATCGGCAACTTCGATCATTTAATTGTCACCTCTATGGGAGACCGAAATATGCCGCGATCGCTCTTGGCAGAAATGACCACAGAAACGGCTCAAGGTGCGATGCAGAAATTCTGGGGGACGTTCTTTGCTGTACGTGCATCACTAAACACTATAGCCACTGACGGCTCGATTACACTAACCTCCAGTGTCACCCTCTTCAAATCTTCAAAAATGGGGGGAATTTCCGCGATCGCAGCCGCCAATGGTGCAGTGGCTGTGTTTGGGCGCTCGTTGGCGTTGGAAATTTCACCGATTCGAGTCAACGTGATTGCCCCCGGATTGGTAGAGGATACAAGTATCTGGAGTTCTCAAAGCGAATCTGAGCGCTCTGACTTAACCAAGTGGGCGATTGCCACCTTACCGGTGAAGCATCTTGGGCAACCCGAAGAACTGGCACAAGCCGTGTTAAGTTTGATCACGAATCCTTATATTACAGGGGTTGTTTTGCCTGTGGATGGCGGTGTAACCATGGTGTAATCAAAACACTGTGCTTTAATCGAAAGACTCGTTATTTTTATAGTATATTATGTCAAATCAAAGTGATCAAACTCAATCCCCAACCAATATTTTTTGGGACTTTGCTCAATTTTGGGAAGATGTAAAAAAGATTGCCGAGCCGTATTGGTATCCAACAAAATCAAACGAAAGAGCATTCTCAGACGTGATTGGTTCATGGGGAATGCTCTTTCTATTGATCCTATTAATAATCTCCCTCGTCACGGCAAGTGCTTTTAATAGTTTTGTCGGTCGCTATTTGGTCGATAGTCTACTTGAAGACAAGGATTATTCTGCTTTTACTAATAATTTATTGCTCAATATTCTCGGGCTTTTCCTCGTAACACTTTTAGTCGGTATCTCTAAATTTGTTAGAAAAAAAATTGCCCTTAATTGGTATGAATGGATGAATGATAAAGTCTTAGATAAATACTTGAGTAATCGTGCTTATTATCAAATAAATTTCAGATCCGATGTTGATAATCCAGATCAACGTATAGCCAAAGAAATTGAACCAATTACTACTAGCGCTCTCAGCTTTTCAGCGACCTTCCTAGAAAAAATCTTGGAAATGGCGACTTTCTTAGTCATTATTTGGGTAATTTCTCAGCAAATTGCAATTATAATGCTAATTTATACCATCGCAGGCAATTTCATTGCGGCTTACTTAAATCAAGAATTAACCAAGATAAATCAAGAGGAGATTGAATCAAAAGCAAACTATAGCTATTGTCTAGTTCATGTGCGTAATCATGCTGAATCAATCGCTTTTTTTCGAGGAGAAAAACAGGAATCAAATATAATTAAACGTCGATTTAAAAGTCTTGCCAACATAATTGAACGCAAGATAAATTGGGAGAGAAGTCAGGATTTTTTCAGTAGAGGATATCAATCTGTTATTCAAATATTTCCTTTTTTAGTGCTAGCACCTTTATATATCGAAGGTGACATTGATTTTGGACAACTGGGGCAAGCTGCACTAGCTTGTAATATGTTTGCTACTGCTCTAGGAACCGTAATTGCTGAATTTGGTACTTCTGGGCGATTCTCTAGTTATGTTGAACGTTTATCTGAATTTGCCAATGCCTTAGAAGAAGTGAATCAAAAATCCGAAAAGGTTAGTACCATTCAAACAATAGAAGAAAACCGACTAGCGTTTGAAAATATGACGTTACAAACCCCTAACTCTGAGCAGGTGATTGTGGAAAACTTATCACTGGCGGTTCAACCTGGAGAGGGATTATTAATTGTTGGTCCAAGTGGTCGAGGTAAAAGTTCTTTATTGAGAGCGATCGCGGGTTTGTGGAACACGGGAACCGGTCGTCTAATGCGACCTGCTTTAGAAGACGTTTTATTTTTACCCCAACGTCCTTATATCATCTTAGGAACGTTACGGGAACAATTACTCTATCCTAGTACAGAGCATCAGATGACTGACGCCGAACTTGAAGAAGTTTTGCAACAAGTCAACCTCCAACATGTGCTGAATCGAGTCGGGAGTTTTGATCTAGAACTTCCTTGGGAAAATATCTTATCCTTAGGAGAGCAGCAGCGTCTTGCCTTTGCCAGACTGCTCGTTAATGAACCCAGTTTTACTATATTAGATGAGGCAACAAGTGCCTTAGATTTGCCAAATGAAGAGACTTTATATCACCAGCTACGAGAACGAAAAACAACGTTTATTAGTGTTGGACATCGGCAAAGTTTATTTAATTATCATGAAAAAGTTCTGGAACTTTTAGATGATTCTCGTTGGCGCTTGGTTGACATTAACGATTATGAGTTATCAACAGAAACAACTGTTAATTCTGTTTCAAGCTCTGAAGTTGAACCAGAGGATGTTCTGAATCAGGAGGCTTCTGTTCAATCTGAAACATCGGTAGAGACGGATACAGATTTCGGACTTTCTCATAGAGAAATGCGGAAATTAACAAATTATGCACTGAGTACGATCAGAAATAAAGCCAGCAAAGGAAAAGCCATTATAGCTAATGATGGATTCACGTACCGCTACAATAAAAATAATGGCATCTTTAAATGGTTTAGGGATACAGAGGAAAAGTAGGACGTATACTCAGAGATTGCACCTCCGGGTAAACAGGCGTATTAAAAAAAAGTCCGCCTCCTTGTCCAGCATCTTTCCTGACAGGGGGTTGACTTTATTAATGGCAGCAAAGCTTATCTCTAAAGCTTATTTATTATATTTTTATCCCCGTAATTGTTTCTTCTTTGTCCAATTCCTTGATAATACATTTAGACTTACTAAGCTTAATAATTTCATACGTTTCTGACACAAACACAGAAGTAATCTTTCCCACAAAATCTGCCGCAGAAATTTTAATAACTAGCGGAACCTTGAAGTTAAAAATAGATTGTGGAAGAGTTTTAACGTTTAAGAACAATCGTCCTTCCCTTACATGCCATACACCCGTAAATTGATTGCCCGTTATAAATTCTAAAGGCTTAGATAAGAATAAGGTTTGAATCCGAGTTTGCTCATAAGTCATATCATTTTTAAATTCAATGGACAGTTTTTCCCATGATGTATTAAAACGCCATTTTCCCACGAGTAATTTTTCTATTTCTAAATCAGCAATATCAGTGTCGTTCATGTCTACCTCTAACATTATTGGAGCAAGTCTTGTTTGTGTAATTGCCAGATCAACATCTTACCTTGTGCGCGTGTTTCCATTATCTGCATACCGATTTTTTCTAGCACCCGCTTTGACGCTATATTATCGGCATCACATCCCGCCGTGACTCTTTGCACACCGGGTTGACAAAATGCCCAATTTACCATTGCTGGCGCTGCTTCTGACGCATATCCCTGCCGTCGATAGGATGGCACGATCCGATAGCCGAATTCCAGTGAACCTGTGGGTGAACCTGTGGCATCTGGGATCATTTTCAGGAACGTGTTACCAATCAGGGTATTATCAGCTTTATGAATAATTAGGCGCAACCATTCCGTGAGTGAGGGATTTTTTTCTAGTATATCTGCAAGTGCTGGCAAAATTTCACTCAACTCGGGTTCGGACCAGTCCGATAAAATTTTAAATGGCGCAATAGCGGCTAATTCAGCCTGTCCAATCATTGCGGCTTTTACGATTTCCAGGGTAAAGGGGATCAACTCCAATCGGGCGGTAACAATATTTGCCATATTAAGCTAGGTGGGGAGCGTTATTTGTCAAAACACTGATTTCACGGATTTATTGTCCAGATGGGGGTAGGGAGGTGAGAGCTTATGCACACACTGATTACACAGAAAAGATTTATCTACATTAAAACGCTTAATGATAACCTGTAATTAACCGCTAAACTCTGATCCATTTCAAGACCTTCGGGTCTTTGTTATAGCGGTAGGTAACGCCATTTTTCGCCCTCAGCGACTTGCCGAGGCTTGCCTTGCTTCTGATTGTGCTAATGGAATAGTTGGTTAATGCTTTCATTTCACTATGAGAAAGCCTCTCAGTTGTGTCTAGGTTGGGTGATGCTTCTGGCTGGCTTGGGACGTTGTTTTCCGAGGCATCATTTAGGTTAGGAGAATCCTCTGGGTTCGGGGAATCCTCTGGGTTCGGGGAATCCTCT
>CAKZMA010000922.1 GCA_937127375.1 uncultured Coleofasciculus sp.
CTACATACCCTTCCCTAGTTCCCTTGGTTCCCCATCTCCCCCATCTCCCCCATCTTCCTCATCTTCCCCTTAACTCAACCGCGCTGTGCATTCCAGAATCAACTTTTGATTAATTAAAGAATAGGGTTGAATGTCCAACGCCCTGCGAAAGGCTGTAATTGCCGCTTGATAGTCCCCCAACGCCGCATGACACAATCCCAAACCATGCAGTGCCCCAAAATGAATGGGATTAAGTTGGATAACCTGCTGACAATCGTCTCTTGACTTTTGATACTGTTTAAGTAGGTAGTAAAGAACGGCTCGCCGATTCCACGCTTCGGCAAAATCAGGTTGCTCTCTAATAATCTGGGTCAGCAGCGCTTCAGCTTGTGCTGTTTCCCCGCCTTCTAATAACATCTGTGTCTGCCCCAGCCGTTCCATACCGGAGATGCCCTTTTGATAGAACCAGATACGCCATAGTTCTTCGGTTGCCTGCTTGCGGACGTTTTCGTCAGGGTTTTTTAGGTTCTCCAGTAAGGAATTGATGGATGATTCACTCATCTCTTGTCCTCTTTAACTATTGTGTAACGGATTACTCAGATTTATCGCCACTCCCCTATTTTCCCGCCAAAATTTGAATAGAGTGCAGATTGCTGCGAGTAAAGATTCCATAAACTTTGCGGATGTACCAGTCTTATGACTGCATTTTGTAAAATGGGCAGACTGATACTGAGTTTCCTTACGTTGTTAATTTTCGGTGGAAACATAGCTAGGAGAGTCATTCTAGCTATTGCACCACTCCAGTAAGGATGTTGAACAAACTAAAATTCAAGCAGTCAGTCCAAATCTCCCACAAGGGAATGTGTCTCCGCCGCTAGGAGGTTATATGAGTCCTTCTGTGAATCGGTCTACCGACTCACCCCAGTCTTCTGGTGAAAATCTACCAGAAGCATCCAGTGTGCAACCGCCACACTCAGCCCCACCCAATGGCAATTCTCAAAACGTGACTAACTCATCTACTACAACGGATTCAACCGGGACAATGCCATCAGATGTCCAACGACAACAACCCATTCCTCCGCCCAGTGAACCCATGCAGTACCGAGCAATCGGGCTGATTCGGGGAAAATATATGCCCTCTCAAGAGCAATTGACAAGGGGTACTCTACTGGCAGATGACGGTACCTTAATTGATGCCGTCTTACTAGGTCGGGTCATGAGTTTGGTGAAAAACCATCTCGATTTAGCTCTATCCCATCTTTGGGTCGTTTATCCTCGCACCAGACAACAAGACGGAAATTTGCACGTCCAAATTGTCGGTGTGTGGGAACCAGAAACACTCAATCAAGATCAAACGACGGCTTCAGAGTCAACCGACTCGCCACCGGAAGAGTCAACCTCTGAGCCACAAACGTCTCCAGATCATCCTCAACCTGAACCAACCGAGCAATTACCAGAAGGTTATTTTTCAATTCGGGGTCAAGTCATTTACCAGTCGCGGGAGAATGAAGACGTTATTGTCAAAATCAAGCAGTCTCCCCGCAGAGAATCAGAGAAAACCAAATTTTTCAAGCTTCAGCTCAAGGGATTGCTTGGGGAAAAGGTGATTAATCACTTTTGGGATTTGCACGTCAAACTGCATACCAATACCCTGATGATTGAGGAGGGAAATGATATTGGTATTGTTCATGCACCCAAAAGGCAATCAAATAAGTTTCGTCCACGCAAAGGGTCAAGACCGAAAAAGAGTTTTCCCCGTCGTGGTTCGGGCGAAGATCGTTCGACAACAGGAAAAAGAACCTCACCCAAGCGTTCAGAACCCTTATCCAAACCAGTTCAACGTAAGGACAAGCCAGGTAAAGATAATTCCTAAGCGGGATTCCTGATGAGGACGTGAGCTAGATTCCGCCGCCCATCCTGCGCTTCACCGATGAGGTAGAAGCAGTAGTTAGGGGCGGCTATGAGGAAGTGAAGTACCCCAACTTGCTTTGCTCTTATTTGTTTCGCGGTCACGTTAACAATAAAGTGTTAATATAACAAAGGACAAATGACAGATGACAGATGACTGCTAATCCCACGACCTCAAGTTGTGGGATTAGTTTACTCTATACTCAGTTGAGAACCCCAGCGATCCTGAGGCAGAAAGGAACGATCCATGGGAATTGATGCCACGGGTTCGGTGAGAGTAAACTCTCCCCGTTCAATCCATTGCTTTAATTCCAAAGCAACTTGCCGTGAACGAAATACACTTGCCAAAGGTGCTGTCCGCACAGAGTTGCCGTCAATAGTAATGCGCCCCTGTTTTAGCTGGGCGTAACTGACTAATCCGAAGGTGGGACGAACGCGACGGGGAATCGAGAAATCAACCACTGGGGCGACAATATCCTGATCCGACACAGCACAATGCTGAACCACCTCTTCACTCAAGACAGGTAAAGGCACACCAACGCCCAACATCAGAGACGGACCATAATTTTTAAAGTAGCAACCCCGTACCCACTTGGGATTCATCTGCTTGGCATCTCCAATTAACGCCAATGTAGCGGCTGGACCAATGGGGGTGTGATTGGGTAGGCGTTTCTGGAGGGGAAAATGTTGAGTCCCTTCCCAAGCGATATAACCAATACCCCCACCCAAGAAAATTTGCGTACCAATCCCAATCAGCTTGAGTTCGGGATCATTGAGTAGCGGGGAAATTGCTCCCGGATTGGAGTAGACTGCATTCCCTAATCTGGGCTGGAGCGGACCAAGATAAGTGTACAAGAGGCGATCGCCCCCATTGACGCCGACGATAAAATTCTGATAAAGATTGCGCGGATTGTAGAGATAGAACTGGTTAATCGTTTCGCGAGTAATTGTCGTATCACAAGAGGCTCTAGGATAACAGTCAGTCATCTGTCCAATCGCTCGTAACTGCACGGGTTTACCGGCAATCAAGTCTTCAATCACATGAGAACCACCTCGTTCTCTCGATTCCTCAATCTCCGGTAGATCCCCCATATCCGTAGAGTCCACCACTTGAGTCGCGCCTAAATACAAATCCACCGCACCAAAGCCAGCATAAGCAGGTACACCATCTAACCAACATTTACGAATCTTAATCGGGGGGTCGGTGTGACCTAAATTAATAATCGCGCCCGAGGACTCCATGGGTTCAAATGTACCTGTGGTAATCACATCGACGTTCTTAGCCGCCTGCGTAACACCGATATCGGCGACTCGCGCTTTTAATTCCTCGACCGTCCAGACGACTGCACGCCGATGGTAAATTTTGTCATTGATGTCAGCTAGGGTTCGCACGATAAAAAGTTGTTATTCGTCATTGGTCATGGTTCATTGTTGATTGTTCATGGTTCATTGGTAATCCGCTTCCCTAGCTTCCCCAGCTTCCCCAGCTCCCCCAGCTCCCCCATGTTCCTCATCCCTTACCATATCAGCAGTGGGAGAGACAGCAAACGTTGTTGCTACAGGTTGAGTATCTTTGTGACTCGGATGACGCCATTCGTCAAGAATATCGTGGACGAGAACCTCCTTGAGCCAAACGTGAGCCACTACTGTTAGGGGAAGGGCTAACAATAACCCTAAAAATCCAAAGAAGGTGACGAAAAATAACTGGGCGAGCAATGTTATAGCGGGTAGCAGGGATACCTGTTGCGCCATGACTAAAGGTGTGAGTAAATTACTTTCAACCTGCTGAATCACAATATATAGAATTAATACAGCAATGGCTTTCCAAGGCGAATCTAGCAGCGCGATCGCAATGGGTGGGATCACACTTACGACGGGTCCAAGATTGGGAATAAATGTTAAAATCCCCGCTAACGTGGCTTGTGCCAGCGCCAGGGGAATTCCCAACAGCAGTAAGCCGAAAAAACTTAACAACGAAATGACTGCCATATTAAATAGAATACCGGCTAGCCATCCTCGTAACGATTCATTACACCGCTGCAAAATTTCATCAACTCGACGCCGATAGAATGACGGAAAAAGGCGAACAAAGCTTTTTCGGTAAGGGTGAGGATCGGCAAGGAGCATCAGTGTTAATACTAGAACAAGCAAACTATTCAGGAGGACACCCAAAGCATTATTGAAAAACGTGAATCCGCCCCCTAATAACCGATTGATCAAGGGAGGAAGCTGTTGCAGTAACTGATTAATATCTGGGATGTACTGATCGAGCAATTCCGATGAAATATCTGCTTCTAATGCTTCTACCCACTCGATTAACTGTTCAATACCCAGGGAAACCAACTCAACCAGTTGTAAGAATTGCTCGGCAAAAGGAGGTACAATTATGAAGTAAAATCCAACCAAAACACATAGTAGCAGAAAAAGCGACAGCAGAACCGAAACAAATCGCTGCATTCCAGAACGCTGGAATCGTTCTACCAGAATATTCAAGGCATTGAATATCACAATTGCGGCAAATATAAGCATGAGGATCTGCCGAATTTGCCACAAAATAAAGAGTGAAATAATAAAGACAATTATGCCAATCCATTTACCCAGACTCACTGCCCAGCCTCCAAGCTACTCTAATTTAATCATGCTTGAAAATGGGAAAGCCAAGTACCTGGACACAAATTTTAAATTTTCTTATCTGAGTTAAGAATTGTAAAAATTCACCAGTCTCTTGTTCCTGTTACCTGTTCCCCTTTTCCTGTTACCTGTTTCCTTGTCCTCACGCTTAACTTTAATTGTGTCCGACTCCCTATTGGCTATTAATTTATGTCAAACCCGCCCTTATCTGCCCCATTTTCCCTGATCGAACTAATCTACCTGATCTACCGCTTCTCCCTTATCATCAATACAGACTGAAACAAAAAACAACTTTTGCCATGATGCACTAGAACACAACTTCTATAGTGTAATGTAATACAAATGTCTGTAAAGTACTTTTTTCTATCCGACGGCTGGACTGTGGGACGAGTGTGGGAGTTTGGAGGGCTTTGGAATGTCAATGCTTGGCGACGGGAACCCGAAATCATCCGCCTCAACCTTTGCATCTTGGAACAGGGGGAAAAGTTATGGCTATATCGGGTTGAGGATGCGGTACTGATGGTAGAAGTTAAACCGACACCGAATGCCTCACCCCAATCCGCAAAAACTATTGGTCAAGTTGTCCTCAAACGCTTGATGAGTGCAGAACAAGTGGTTGAGCGATTGACCACAGCGCCGAGTGTTTTGAATCTCTCCTCGGAAACGGGCGATGGATGATGAGGGAGATGTAGAGACGTGCCATGGCGCGTCTCTACCGTCTCAAAACGTCCCCTGTGCTTGCAATCGTTTCTAACAAAAGTTACACTTCTTTAAAGTTAGACTGACCTGTCTAGCTGTTTGGAACATAGAGGATAACCGGAAAAGGTCATCCGTTCAGACTTCTAGGCGGGTAAGATCAATTTCTAATATCTTGATTCAAAAGAAGCGTCAAAGTAGAAACTCTATCTCTAGGAGGAGCGTAGTCGATGGGACTACCGTGGTATCGAGTACATACAGTCGTCCTGAATGATCCAGGGCGTCTTATTTCTGTGCATTTGATGCACACTGCCCTTGTGGCAGGCTGGGCTGGTTCGATGGCTCTATACGAACTAGCCACATTTGATCCGAGTGATCCAGTCCTCAACCCCATGTGGCGTCAAGGGATGTTCGTGATGCCGTTCATGGCGCGTTTAGGGGTAACAGAATCCTGGCGGGGTTGGAGTATTAGTGGAGAAACAGCGACAGATGTCGGCTTTTGGTCATTTGAAGGCGTCGCCGCTGCTCACATTGTTCTGGCAGGTCTGTTGTTCTTAGCCGCCTGCTGGCATTGGGTTTACTGGGATTTAGAACTGTTTAGAGATCCTCGCACGGGTGAACCGGCGCTGGATTTGCCAAAAATGTTTGGCATTCACCTGTTCTTGTCGGGTCTTCTCTGCTTTGGCTTTGGTGCGTTTCACCAGACTGGGCTGTTTGGTCCGGGAATGTGGGTGTCTGATCCCTATGGTCTAACAGGTAGTGTTCAACCTGTAGCCCCAGCCTGGGGACCAGAAGGATTTAACCCCTTTAACCCAGGCGGTATCGTTGCTCATCATATCGCGGCGGGTATTGTCGGAATTATTGCTGGGTTATTTCACTTGACGGTTCGACCCCCAGAGCGGCTGTTTAAAGCGCTGCGGATGGGGAATATCGAAACAGTACTCTCTAGCAGTATTGCCGCTGTATTCTTTGCGGCGTTCGTCGTGGCGGGTACAATGTGGTATGGTTCTGCGGCTACGCCGATTGAACTGTTTGGTCCAACCCGGTACCAATGGGATCAAGGCTATTTCCATGAAGAAATTGATCGCCGTGTGGAAATGGCAATGGCAGACGGAGCTAGCCCCTCAGAGGCGTGGAATCAGATTCCGGAGAAGCTGGCGTTCTACGACTATATCGGCAACTCTCCGGCTAAGGGCGGTTTGTTCCGCACCGGTTCTATGGACAAGGGTGATGGTATTGCTGAAGCTTGGTTAGGTCATCCAGTATTTACTGATGGCGAAGGTCGGGAATTGACGGTGCGCCGTATGCCGAACTTCTTTGAAACCTTCCCGGTTGTCTTGACTGATGCCAATGGTGTCGTTCGGGCGGACATCCCTTTCCGACGGGCTGAATCGAAATATAGCTTTGAGCAAACTGGTGTTACAGCGACATTCTACGGTGGTCTTTTGGATGGTCAAACCATTGAAGAACCCGCTGTTGTTAAGCAGTATGCCCGTAAAGCTCAACTGGGTGAACCGTTTGAATTTGATCGGGAAACCTTAAACTCCGACGGGGTATTCCGTACCAGTCCACGGGGTTGGTTCACCTTCGGTCATGCGGTATTTGCTCTGTTGTTCTTCTTTGGTCATATCTGGCATGGTTCCCGGACTCTGTTCCGAGATGTATTTGCTGGGGTTGATGCTGACCTAGAGGAACAAGTCGAATTCGGTCTGTTCCAGAAAGTGGGTGATAAAACCACTCGGAAAAAAGAAGCGGTCTAAATATTGCACTAGAGACGTGCCATGGCGCGTCTCTACCATAATCATGGAGGGCAAAAGGGCAAAAGAAAAATTAATTTTTCTTTTGCCTGTTTCGCTATTGTGGTTGACTGAGCAAGGTAAACTGGTAGTACAGCAGATAATTGGGTAAGTTGTGACATGGAAAGCCTCATTTATATCTTTGTTTTGATTGGCGCTCTAGGCGTTCTGTTTTTTGCGATCGCGTTCCGGGAACCACCTCGGATTGAAAAGTAGATCCCTGTGGCGCTGTCTTCTCTCCTGGAGAGCGCCATCGTCTCCCTGATGATTATGATTGATCGTGAATTTGATCAGCTCTCTAGGATACCCTGAGCCTACAGGAGTCTATCTGATTACTTTTGCCGACAGGGATTCGAGCAGGAGGACATTAGATAGACTCGTATCGGCTCAATTTTCTGTATTTAACCAGTCGGAAAAGACTTGCTATTATGCGATGCCCCTATTGTCAGCACACCGACAGCCGCGTTTTGGAGTCTCGTTCAACAGAAGCAGGACAAAGTGTTCGGCGTCGTCGGGAGTGTTTGCTTTGTAAACATCGCTTCACGACTTATGAACGGATTGAATTTGTGCCGATTACTGTCCTGAAGCGGGATGGTAAGCGAGAATCCTTTGACCGTTCTAAGTTATTACGGGGAATGGTGCGGGCTTGTGAGAAAACAGAAGTTTCCCAACGACGCCTAGAAGCGATAGTCGATGAGATTGAAGCTGAAGTTCAGCAGCACTATGGGCGGGATGTCACCAGTGATGAAGTGGGTGAGTTAGTCTTGCGCTACCTACGACACGAGAGTGAAGTAGCGTATGTCCGGTTTGCCTCAGTTTATCGAAAGTTTCAGGGCATTCGCGATTTTATCGAAACCCTAGAGCATCTCAGAAATAATGCTGAACGAGATAACCCAGAAATATCGCCTATACCACCCGCTATTCCAAGTGAGTCGGATGATTCAGAGACATCAGCTAACTTAGTCACTCCTGCGTCAGAGGAACAACAGCTTTTACGATAAGAGGGGCTAAACCCTGATCAGGTAACGGTTTTATCATTACCATGATTCAGTATAGCTGATTTTTATGAAATTTTGTATACTTCTCGATCTCAACAGGGCGATCCAGATTGAGTTATAATTACCTGTCTGGACTTTATTAAATATTTTAAAATAAGGTTGAGACAAAGCAATGTAGGTGTAGGTGGCACAATACCGACGTGCGAGTACATCGACAGGAGGCATAGTCATTACGGAGATTAAACAAGGAAACACAACGCACATGCTCAGTCAGAACACAAATACAATAGATATTGGCTTCACTCACGACGATTTTGCCGCCCTCCTCGACAAGTATGATTATCACTTTAGCCCTGGTGATATTGTCGCAGGTACAGTATTCAGTCTGGAGCCAAGAGGCGCTCTGATTGACATTGGTGCTAAAACCGCCGCTTATATTCCCATACAGGAGATGTCAATTAATCGGGTTGACGCTCCCGAAGAAGTATTGCAGTCAAATGAAACGCGAGAATTTTTCATCTTGACTGACGAGAATGAAGATGGACAACTCACCCTTTCCATTCGGCGTATTGAGTATATGCGGGCTTGGGAGCGGGTGCGCCAGCTTCAAACTGAAGATGCGACCGTTCGTTCTTTGGTTTTTGCCACAAACCGAGGTGGGGCGTTGGTTCGCATTGAAGGGCTACGGGGTTTTATTCCCGGTTCCCACATTAGCACTCGCAAACCGAAAGAAGATTTAGTCGGCGAAGAACTGCCACTAAAATTTTTAGAGGTAGACGAAGACCGAAACCGTCTGGTTCTCTCTCACCGTCGCGCTTTGGTTGAGCGCAAGATGAACCGCTTAGAAGTCGGTGAAGTGGTCGTTGGTTCGGTACGGGGTATTAAGCCTTACGGTGCGTTCATTGATATTGGTGGTGTGAGCGGATTGCTACACATTTCAGAAATTTCTCATGATCATATTGACACGCCTCATAGTGTGTTTAATGTCAATGATGAATTGAAAGTGATGATCATTGACTTGGATGCCGAACGCGGTCGGATTTCGCTGTCAACGAAACAGTTGGAACCTGAACCGGGAGATATGATCAACAATCGGGATCAAGTCTACGATAAGGCAGAAGAAATGGCTCAGAAATATCGGGAGAAGATGCGGGCACAACAGGAAGGCGTTAATCCTGAATCTTCAGAAGAGGGGATTGAAGAAGAAGAGTTTGTGTCAGCGACGGAAGAGTAATTCCGGTGTCAGGGCAGGTTTATCTATCCAATAATTTTTGGGGTTTGAACAGAGGGTAAATCCCTCTTTTTTTTTAAAGATAGTTTTGCAGGACTTCAAGCGTTTTCTGTCCAGTTTTTGCCCAGCTGAATTGACGGGCGCGTTGAAGTCCGAGGGTGCTAAGGCGCGATCGCAGTTGGCTGTCGGTGGCGATAGAATGCATGGCTGCTGAGAGTTCCAGGGTGTTGTAAGGGTTCACTAGGATAGCTGCATCACCAGATACTTCCGGGAGGGCGGAGAGGTTGGAGGTGATTACCGGAGTCCCACACGCCATGGCTTCTAGCACCGGGAGTCCAAAGCCTTCCCAGAGACTGGGGAAGATAAGTGCGATCGCGTTGTTGAGAAGTATGGGTAGTTGGTTGTAGGGAACATAGTTGAGGAATTTCACTTGATGGCTTAAGCCGAGGTGGTTGGCTTGGGCTTGCAGCTTAGGGGTGTAGCGTCGATCACTTGACCCGGCGATCCACAGTTCATAGTCGCCGCAGTTAGGCAAATTAGCAAAGGCGTTGATCAGTCGGTGTAGGTTTTTATAGGGGTCATGGCGTCCGATGTAGAGGAAATAGGGGTTATAGTTAGCTGAAGGTGCTTGATTGGGCTTGTTTTGAAACGCAGAGGGACGCAGAGGTTGGCGCAGAGGGGCGCAGAGGGGGTGAAAGTGGTTGGCGTCGTAAGCTAGGGGAGTGGAAGTGATTTTGGCGGCGGGGATATGGTAAAAGTCGGTAATGTCTCTGGCGGTGGCGGTGGAGTTACAGAGGATATGTTGGGCTTGGGTGAGGACTTGGGGAATATAGTAACGGAAGTAGGGGGTGAGGGGAGAGTTAGGTTTGGGAAAGCGGAGTGGGATTAGGTCATGAACCATTACCACGTAGCGACAATGGGTATTAAGGGGGGCTTCGGGGATAGGAGAAAAGAGGAGGGGAGAGTTTAAGCTGTAGTAGAGGCGGGGAAGTTGGAGTTGAGTCCATAACAGGCGACGGAAGTGACCTTTTGTTCCGTGGGCGGGGCTGAGATTGGCGGGAACAGGGTAGTCGATAAAGTCAGAGGTGAGGGGAAAGTGGTTTGACGCGAGGGGTGAAATCAGTAGGGTAGGATTCAGGGGTTTTAAGTAGGGGAATAGGTTGGCAGCATAGGTGGCGATGCCAGTGGGTTGAGAAAATAGAATAGAGAGGTTGACTAACAGGGGAGAAGACAAGGTTAAATAATTGATTGAAGAATTGATTAACTGAGTAGAGATTTATAGGCGTTGAGGGTTTCCTTCGCCGTTCTTTCCCAAGAAAATAGTTTAGCTCTTGCTTTGCCTTTTTGAATTAAGTCCTGGCGGAGTTGAGAGTCACTGATGATTTTTAAGATAGCCTCAGCTAACTCCATGGGGTCGTTGGGATCAATGAGAATAGCCGCATCTCCAGCGACTTCAGGGAGAGAGGAGGTATTGGAGGTAACCACAGGGGCGCCTAGAGTCATGGCTTCGAGAACCGGAAGACCAAATCCTTCGTAGTGGGAGGGATAGACAAAAACATCAGCGTTAGAGTAGAACAAGGCAACATGTTCATCACAGAGGTAGTCAAGATGATGGATATGGTGATTCCAGGGAGAGTTCTCAATGGCGGCAAATATCGGTTGATAATGCCACCCTTTTCTACCAATTAAGACTAAGTGATGCTCTAGTTTAAGGTTTTGTTTGAGTAAGTTAAATGCATTAATTAAGGTTTGGATATTTTTTCGGGGTTCTATGGTACTCACAAACAGAAGGTAAGGTGGTGAAAAGTCATAGTCAATGGATTCCATTACCTGATCCCTAAGATTGTTTTTCAAGTAACCTGATGAATAGCGGCTCGCCAGGGGAGTTACATAAATCTGTTGATGATTGACTCCTAAATAGTTGACAATATCGCGTTTAGAGCTTTCGGAAATCGTGAGAATTAAGTCAGTCCACTGTAAGTATCTCTTAATTCTTTTTTTATAGGTGGCAACCGTGGCATCAATATACTCAGGATATTTAATAAAGCTTAAATCATAAATATTAATAAGTCTCCGGCTGTTTTTACAGGGATATACTGAATAATTGGTTCCCTGTACTATATCAGGTGAACCCAAGCAATTCTCAAAATACTGGGAAACCGCAACGTTAAATGGAAGAGATAATATAAGATTTGAGACTCTAACGGGTATAGGAATTAAGTAAAGAGGAGAAACTTGTTGTAGAGAGTATGGAAGAGAGAAACAACCACGCAGCAAATTTTTGAAGCCCGGTTGGTAAGCAATGCCTAGTTGAAAATTTTCCTGGACTTGTAGCTTGAGTAGGGATTCGATTAAATTTAATACGTAAAGACCCACTCCACTAGGATTGGGTTGAACAGGAGTGGCATCAATGACAATTTTTAGCATGAATTAAAAAATCCGCTAATTTTTGATTTTAAATGACCAATAAAAGTTTAGGATAAAATTGCTAATAGGAATTAAAACTAGGGCAAGTAATTGGGCAATTCCATACCAGATCGAAAAAACATTCACCGCTAGAAACATAATTATCGTATTTAATAATAAGCCCATCAAAGAGACAGTCAGGTAACGTGGGAAAGAAACGCGATGTCTATTCTTCGCTCTAAATGTCCACTTATAGTTCAGGATATAAGAAATAATCACAATAATGATAAATGCTAAAGCTGAACTAATTACGGGGTCATAGCGCAAAAGTTCTATGAATAAAGTTAAAAGAAATACATAGATCCCCGTACCTATCCCTCCAACCACTGCATATCGAATAAATTTATGGGTAAGCTTGGCTTTTCTGTATTTTTTAAATCTCATGGGTTTAACCAACGATTAATCATGACCAGATACCTGTATTCGATCATATTGAGTTCAGCGTTTACTAGCAATGACATACATAATGTCATACAAGTTCAGATAGAAATACCAATCCGTCAATCGGAGTCGCTTCAGCCAATGATACATTTTGGGGTTATTTTGCCGCAGCACAAAAATATTATAAGCAATATTGTCCACACTGCGATAAAAACCACAATACCGATTGTAGACAACATCAAATCCATAATTGTTTAGCATTTTTTCCAGTGTTTTTCTAGAAAAGTAATGGACATGAGTCGGAGGATGAATTAATCGCCAATTGCTTCTTCTGATTCGTGCATTCAGACTGCTAATGTCACCGGTTGTGATAGCCAGAAGCCCACCGTTATTCATCTGTTTGCTGATCTTTTCAATATAGAAGTGAGGTTGACCTATATGTTCAATTGTATCCCACATACAGACAACATCAAACCTCTGCTCACCAAAGTCATGCTTCAGCAAATCTGACTGAATCGCATCGAGGTGCAAGGTTTCACGGGCATATCGAACGCCTTCTTCGGTAATATCGATTCCCTGAACGTGATCAAAGTAATCCTGGGCAAACTCCAGGAAAAATCCGTAAGCACAGCCAATTTCCAGTAAATTCCGGTGAAACGTGGGGTTGAGAAATCTCTGCAGTGTTTTCAGTCGTAACTTGAAATTATTCTGCATAACTTTTTTATCCGCGACATAATCGCTATACTCTTCTCCGAAGAAATAATTTCGGCTATAAAGTTTAAATAGTTCGGCATCAGTCAGGTTTAAATCAGCAACCGTATGACCACACCGCTGGCATTTTAGCAGACCTTTATAGACCGATTCATGCTGCGTCGTTCCACAAACAATACACTCATTCATCGCGATGAAAATTTACCTTGTCTTCAATAATGTAGTGGGGTCTACCTTTAACTTCATCAAAAATTGCGCCAATATACTCTCCAATTATACCTAAAAAAATGAGTTGTACTCCACTAAATATTGACACTAAAAAGACTAGAGTTGTCCACCCCGAAGGCAGGGAGGCATAAATAAAATATTGAACGACGGATATAAGGGCATAGATTAAGCCAAATAGGGCAAAAATAAATCCTGTAATAATGGCGGCTTTTAGCGGTTTTTTACTAAAGGAAACAACCCCCTCTAATCCAAACTGAACCATCCGGTTGAGGGAATATTTACTCCGACCGGCTTTCCGTTTTCTGACTTGAAAGTAAATACTTGTGCTTCTAAATCCCACCCAACTAAAAAGACCTCGCAGAAATTGGTTTCTTTCTCGAATTTTATGTTTAAAGGTTTTGGCTACACGGTTAGATATTAATCTAAAATCGGCAGCACTTTCATTAATGGGGACGTCTGAGAGTTTGTTGATGATTTTGTAGAATAGTTTAGATGTCAAACGTTTAAAAATACTAATATCCTTGGAATCTTGGCGAATTGTATAAACAATATCATAGCCTTGTTCATACTTCATCAACATTTTGGGAATCAATGAAGGGGGATGCTGCAAATCGCTATCTAGCATAATCAAAACATCAGAATCACTATGATCGATTCCGGCTAGTAGTGACATTTGATGACCAAACCGAGACGACATCAATAGAATCTGTACAGCTTTATCCTGTTCAGCGATTGATTTTAATATTTCAAAACTCGCATCGGTGCTGCGGTCAACCACAAATAAAATTTTGGACTGATAACGCGGTGATAATCCAGCTAGCACCCCTGTAAGTTCCGTGTAGAAATCGTTGATTACCTCTTCTTCGTTGTAAACCGGGCTAATAATCGTCAAGGTTTTCATCGTCGATTTGAGCGGTTCTAATGGTGGGCATTGCTCTCCGAAAAGATTGAATGTATCACTGTCTCAAGGTTGGTTTTAGGAGTATAACCCAGCAGCGTTTGCAATTTTTCAATGCTACCATAATGAACGGGAACATCAACAGGTTTGAATCGTGCGGGATCGGTTTGAATGTCTACATCGATATTAGCTATCTCGATCAGCTTGTGCAGTAGATCACTCATGAGTATACCTTGTCCCGAACAAACATTAATCACCTGTCCATACGCTGTTGGTGTCCGGATTAATTGCCAGTAAATTTTAATCACTTCTTGGATATCAATAAAATCTCTGGAACTGCTTAAATTGCCGACGTTGATGATTGAAGGGTGTTGACCTTGGGCGATTGCCGTAATCTGTTTGACAAAGCTTTGGATAGACAGATACTCGGGCATACCAGCACCAATTATATTAAACGGTCTGACCATAACTAAGGGTCTCCCTTGTCTGGATAAGGCAAGTCCCATTAACGTTTGGGAAAGTTTACTAATCCCGTAGTGACTATAGGGACAGGTTGGCGTCTGTTCATGAATGGGAACTTGTTCAGGACTCACTAAACCATATTCAGCCGATGTCCCCACTAACAGGACAGGACAATTCTCATAGCCTGTAATCTCTAAGGCATGCAAGAGTGTCGCGGCATAGACGGTATTAACCTGGTATAACAACGTGGGGTTAGTAGAACGGGCGACACCAGCTAAGTGAAACACATAGTTTGGCTGGACAGCTTTAATGGTGTTTGCCAAAGCTGAAACCTCAGCCGTATCCGTTAAATAGTAATGATGTTCAGAAGCAGGTTGAGTGCCAAGGGTATGAATTTCTATTCCCTGACGTTCTAGATAAGGAATCAGATGCCGTCCGCAAAACCCACCCCCACCTGTGATTAGGGCTCTTTTCATAGATTGGGCAGAAATTCAGCTTGTCTTGATTCAAATATTTCAGTGGCTGTTCGATAGTCGTCCATTCTGCCAATATCAAGCCAGTAACAGGATTCGCGATAACAATGAACTGGATGACCATCTTGGCATAATTTCAGCATCAGGTCAGGAATATCTAGATAGTCACCAACCTTTAAATAAGGCTGTATGGCATTTTTATTAAGAACATTCACGCCCATACTGACATCAAAATGATAGGTAGGTTTTTCCACGTAACGCACTAGCTTTCCTTGATCATCCGTTTCCAGGACGCCAAAATCGACCTTCACGTCCCGTTGATAGATACCAATGGTGGCTGCTGCACCCTTATCTTTATGAAAAGCAATTAGATTCTGGTACTTTAACGTCGTCATTAAATCACCATTCATAACCAGAAAATCATCCTCTAATTGCTCCATCGCCAGAGCAATTGGACCGGCGGTTCCCAAAGCCCGTTCCTCGAATGAATAGCTAATATTCAAGCCCAGACGTTCACCCTTTTGAAAAAAAGCCTGAAGCAATTGGCTTAAATATCCCACAGCGAGGATGACATCCGTGATTCCTGCACCTTTGAGTTGCCGTAAGATAATCTCCAAAATCGGATAGTCACCCACGGGCATTAGTGGCTTAGGAAGCACAGTGGTGTAAGGATGTAGCCGAGTTCCTCGACCACCGGCGAGAATTAAAGCCTGCATTGATTTAGACCTCACACAGCATACTGCTCTGATTTAAAAAGAGTTGGGTTATTTGAGACAAAGGTAATTACTTCTTTCAACCCAGCCTCCAGTGAATACTGGGGTTGCCAGCCAGTTCTTTCCCTGGCTTGTGTATTGTCACAGATGAGCTTGAACACTTCGCTTTTACTCGGACGCACTCGACGGCTATCGAGAACAAGGGGTTTGTCACTCTCCATCAAGGAAAGAATTGTTTTGGCTAACTCTCCAATCGTAATCCCTTTGCCAAAACCGACATTAGTCACCTTGCCAATCGTCTGTTCCGATTCTGCCACGTTGATAAATCCCCTCACTGTGTCCTTAACATAAGTCAAATCGCGTACTGGGTCTAGTGATCCTAAACGGATCTGATTTTGGGTTAAGGCTTGACTGATGATGCTGGGAATCACGGCGCGGGCTGACTGACGTGGACCATAGGTATTAAAGGGTCGAATTGTGGAAACGGGTAAACCAAAGGATAGATAATAGCTTTCAGCCATTTTATCAGCACCAATTTTAGACGCCGAGTAGGGGGATTGACCCTGCAAGGGATGGTTTTCGTCAATGGGGGTATAGATAGCCGTACCGTAAGTTTCTGAGGTTGAGGTATGAACAATCCGTTCGAGGTCGAAGTTTCGTCCTGCTTCTAGGACATTCATCGTGCCTTCGATATTGGTGCGAATATAGCTGCGGGGAGCAATATAGGAATAAGGTATCCCGATTAGCGCCGCCAGATGAAAAACAACGTGCTGGTTTTTGACCTGGCGATTGACGAAATCACTATCCTCAATATTGCCAGCGACGGCATTCAGGGCGGCTCGATGTTGGGGCGACAATAATTCCAGATTACCCCAATTGTTTTGCGAGTTGTAGTGGATTATCGCTGTAACTTGAGCGCCTGCTTCGAGCAACGCTTCACATAGATGACTACCAATGAAGCCACCTGCGCCAGTCACGACAACGTTTTTGCCAGTCCACCTCATTCCTCACTCCTTACCTAACTGATGGAGAAGACTTGCGATCGCGCCATCCCTCAATGGGCTGCAATACAGAGTACATAGTAGTCTTCTGGATGTACATTGTCGGTATCATACCATGATGACTGGATCAAGGAAGTCTAAATCGAATGGCACGCTGATTAAGGCTGGTGGGCAGTACCCATCCTACGCTATATTAAGCGTTTTGCTGATCCGCAAATGCACGCTTTTCAGTGCCATTGAGTCTAAATCAATTAAGTCGTTCCTGGCTACGCGACAGTTTCCAGCCTAAATAGGCTAATAAAACCAGAGACGCACTACTTACGCCCAAGCCAATATGAAAACTGACCGGATTGAACTCAAAGGTAACCCGATGCTTTCCGGCGGGAACTTGAACACCTCGCAGGACATAGTTGGTTTGAAAGATAGGTGTCGTTTTACCATCAATTGTGGCTCTCCAACCGGGGTAATAAACATCACTTAATACCAGGAAAGCTGGAGAGGTTGAATCCGTCTGAATTTCGATTTGACTATTTGATAGACTGATAATTTCGGCAGTCGCTGCCACGTCTGGATTCTGGGCTTTAAACCTTAGCGGTGCTTCAACCAAAGCCACTTGCTCAGGTTTGTAAGTGCGCCCATCCGGTAATCGAGAGGATTGAATCGCTTCGAGGACTTGATTAGGCTTTGCACTGATAACTTCTGGGACTAACCAGGCTCGAGGCATTGCCTGTAAATTTTCATAAACCATGGTTTGGTTAATATCCTCAACATGATGCCAACGTGCGGTGTTTGATAATTCGGTGATTGGATAAGATTGATTCGTGGTTTTGTCAATAACACTGATTTTTTGGAGGCTAATAGAGCCAACGGGACTTATCCACTTAAGCGATAGACGTTTCACATTGTTTAACGAGTTCAGAGGAAGAAGACTTACATACTGATGACCCTGACAGCTGGGAAAAGACTCTCGCACTACCGGAAAACTTTCAAAGATTGGCGCTTTCCGATGTTTCATTTGAGGACGTACATCGGTACAATCATAAGCCCATTCCGACGTATCTCTCCCAGCCCGCAGGCTTTGAGTCATACTCTTGCCATTGGTATCACGAACTTCAATACGCAATACTTCAGTATTATCCGCTATTTGTGCAGCACACCCCAATGAACTCACAATACCAATAGCGGTTGCCGGAATAGAATCAGGAACCTGAAAATCCACAGAATTAGGTTGGACAACTCCACAACCTGAACCCAAGGATAGGCTTAAATTATCCTGAGACCAAGAGACGCCGTTGGCATCAGAAAGGGTTGATACTTTAGGGATAAATACATACCGTATTGATAGAATATCTAAACTGTGATTAGACCGAAATCCCCAGTTTCCCTGCACCTGTCCAGCGGGGTTCATCCCCAGGACTTGGCTAATTCTAGACAGAATGAGAGGTCCATAGCCACTGGAATTAGGAATCCCCCATAGCCGTGATAAATTAGGAGCTAATGCGTCACGACCAGCATACCCTCCTTGAATAGGTAAGATACGTTGGTGATTTTGATTGAGACGCTCCTTGTACGTTTGGGCAACTACAGTTGGTTGAAGAGCGTTTTGGTGTGGGGATGATTCTTGCCATATATAAAACCAGCCAAAACTACCCAAGTCAATGATTAAAACTAAAACCAGCAGCGGTTCAATTAACTTCAATGTTCTCCACTTGCCCCAGATGAGCAAAATCGCTACAGCGATCGCGAAAATGACTAGAGGCACTGCCAAGGCTCGATTAGACCAAGGCAGCAATGTGAGTTGCCGAAAACCAGCCTCACTCGCTTGGGCTTTAAGCTGATTGGCAAAACTGAAAATTCCGATTAAACTAATCAGCATTACGCCCGTGCTGACTGACACTATTTTCAGGATAAGACGATTCGATACAAGTTGCTTTTGGATACCGACAACCCCTAACCCGGCTAACACGCTGACCCCTAAACTCATCTCCATAAAATGACGTGTTGGTGCGCGAAATTTGTTGTAAGCTGGGACATAATACATAATCCGAGCCAGGGGAGTGGCATCACCAAGACTGAGCAATAGGGCAAACACACTTACACCAATCCAAAACCATTTAAGTGGCTTGCTCGTAGTTGAGAAAAATCCGATAACAGCTAGCAGAATTGGCAGGAGTCCAATGTAGCCCGTTAACTCAGAGAGATTGGCTTCACCAAAGTAGTTAGGAACATTGTAAAATGAGTCTGGGAAGTAGTAACCAAATAGATAGGGGAAAAGGAGTTGAATAATTTGATTAACGGGTAAAGCAATACCGGCAAACTCAGAAAAGGTCAGCTTAGCTCGTACTGTCAGATGACTGAATTCCAGAGTCGGAATAATTTGAATTGCGGCTAAGGCGATACCCAAACTTAATACTAATACACACCATTTGTAATAGTTCCAGCGACCAACTGGAGCCGAATTCCCTCGAACTCCAATATAAAAGATACTTAACCCAATTCCATAAACAAACATTTGTGGATGTCCAGCCAGAAAATTACAGGCGACCCCACAGACGCCAATGATTAGCCAGTGAGCTGTTAGGTTATCCCGCAATTTTTCCCACGTCCAGATCAGCAGTGGTATCCATAGAGCGCTATGAATCATTGCCGTGTGCGTCAAATGTGACATCATGAAGCCACTCATGCCGTAGACAAGACCACTGACAAGAGCAGCTAACGTTGAACCCGTCAGGGTATAAACATAACCATAAGCAAAACAACTCGCTAAGATATAGGCAGAACTAAAAAAAACGTTCCAAGAATTGGGAATCAGGGAAAAAAAGAGAGAGAGAGGATACCAGGTTTCAACTTGCGGATCTGCCGCAACGGGAAACCCAGACAGGATCAAGTTTGTCCACAGTACTCTGGGTGAATAAAATGCCGGGACATAGTAAATTAATCCATCTGAAGGCGCCAGTAATCTTTCGGAAAATATGACAGGGGAAAAGAATAATGTGTAGAACGCTGGAAAAAATAAAATCGGCAACAGGACAGAACTGAATTGGCTCCCTGGTTTAAAATATAGGTTGAACGGCATAGAATTTATGTTCCATTTGTTAAGTCATGCTTGGGTTATCTATCTTGTTCTGGCTTCGCGAAAGTTTCCATGCTAAATAACCCAACAAAACCAGAGACGCACTACTCACGCCCAAGCCAATATGAAAACTGACCGGATTGAACTCAAAGGTAACCCGATGGTTTCCGGCGGGAACTTGAACACCTCGCAGGACATAGTTGGTTTGAAAGATAGGTGTTGGTTTACCATCAATTGTGGCTCTCCAACCGGGGTAATACACATCACTTAACACCAGGAAAGCCGCAGAAGTGGAATCCGTTTGCACCTCAACGTGGGTATTCGATAGACTCAGAACTTGGGCAGTCGCTGCCACGTCGGGATTTTTGGCGTTAAAGTTGAGGGGTGCTTCTACCAAAGCCACCTGAGTCGGTTCGTAAGGGCGCCCATCCGGTAATCGAGAGGATTGAATCGCCTCAAGTACCTGCTTAGGCTCAGCACTGACAACCTCTGGAACTAACCAGGCTCTAGACATAGCTTGCCGATTCTCATAAACATGAGCGCCCCAGTAGCCTCCACCATTGGAGGGTTTTTCCCCAGAAGCTGGAATATCCGGCATCCGCCGCCACCGATTTGGGTTACCTATAGCGCTGGAAACTTCTGTAATCGGGTAGGATTGCCCGGTTGACTGATTAATCAGACTCATCTTATGAAGGGTAATTGCACCCGATGCGCCAATCCATTCCAACTGGATGTCTTGAACCGGATTCATCAGGTTGAGGGGTAGCACGCTGAGGTAATTGTGGCGCTCACAATCGGGAAAAGAGGGTCGTTTATGGGGAACACTGCTAAAGATGGGCGCTCGTTTATGCTGCATTTGAGGTCGTACATCGCTACAGTCATAAGCCCATTCCGCCGTATCTGTGCCAGCACGCAGCGTCTGAGTTACAGTCTCTCCGGTGACATCCTGTACTGAAATTCGCAAGACTTCTGCATCATTAGACAACCCTTGGGAACAAGCCATGGAACTGACCAGTCCAATCGCGGTGACTTGAGGCTGAGAGGGTACATAAAATTTAACCGAGTTCGACGGATTAGTCAGACAATCTTGCCCCAGACTGAGGTTCATATCTCCACTATGCCAACCGATGCCTTGGCTGTTGGTTATAGGGGTCAATCCCCAACGAGGGATGAAAATATAGCGCACAGCCATCAGATCCAACGTCCGGTTCGAGACTCCCGCCCATTGTCCCCAAACATTTCCGGCTGCTCCCATGGGAAATAACTCACTATATCGGGATAACATCAACGGTCCGTAACCGCTAGCGCTGGGAACTCCCCAAATCCGGGAGAGATTGGGCGGCATTTCATGGAAATTTCCGCTTGCCCCTCTCGGCGTTAAGATCCGCTGCTGACGTTGAGTCAGTTTATCTCGGTATTGGGCAATAACAGTCGTCGGGGTTAAGGCATCTTGACTCGGTGCACCATACCGCCACTCATAAAACCAGCCGAAACTGCCGATATCAATCACTAGCAACACCAATACCAGAACACCCCATTGAGAGGGTTTGGCGTTGATTGAATAGAGAACCACGGTTATCGCCAGCAAAAAAATGACTAGGGGAACTCCTACCGCAGGATTCGTCCAAGGCAGAAAACTCAGGGGTTGAGAACCCGCTGCTATGGCTTCTGACTCTAGCGCACCGGAAAAAATGAAAATACTGGTTAAGGCAATGAGGAAAATGCCAGCACTAATCTTAATGATCTTAAAGCGCAACAGTTTGGAAACCGCTTGGGTTTGAATCGCGGCAACCCCCAACCCTGCCAGTACACTCACTGCCAAACCCACTTCCATCAGGTGCCGCGCTGGGGCGCGAAACTTGTTGTAGACAGGTAGATGGTAGGTCAAATAAGCCAACGGTTTCCCCAAGGCGAGTAAGAGGGCGATCGCACCCGCACCTAACCAAAACCGGGCAATGGGTCGATCCCGATGTACGATAAATCCAACTATCGCCAGCATTAGAGGCAGTAATCCCATATAACCCGCCATTTCGGTGAAATTCCAGCCACCAAAATAAGGGGGATCGTAAAAGGAATTGAACGGTCCACCGCCACCAAACAGATAGGGAAACAGAAACTGCAGAATTTGTTCTATTGGTAGCGAAAAGCTAATAAACTGATTGAACGTCATCCGCGATCGCAATCCCAATCCTGACAACTCGGCTGTCGGGATCAGTTGAATCGCCGTCAGACTTATACCTAGGGCGATAACCGCCAAATAGGTTCTATAGTACCTCCAGCGACCCACGGCTGCTTTCCCACCGAGACAAAGAACATAGATTGTACTCAGACCCAAGCTATAAAAGGAAATTTGGGGATGTCCTGCCAAAACACTACAACTCACAGCCAAAGCACCGATAACAAACCACAGGGGACGGATGCGATCGCGCAGCCTGTCTGCTGTCCAAATTAGCAGGGGCATCCACGCCGCCCCATGAATAATCACCGTATGACCCAAATGAGCGATCATAAAGCCACTCATCCCGTAGATGATACCACTGACTAAGGCTGCCAATCGCAACTGGGTGAGGCTGTAAACATAGCCATAAGTAAAGCAACTCGCTAATACATAGGCACAGAGAACAAAGGCATTCCAAGAGTTAGGAATAAGCGAAAAGAATAGAGAAATCGGATACCACGTCTGAGTCTGGGGATCAGCCGCTACCGGGAATCCCGACAGAATCAAATCCGTCCATAAGGTGCGAATCGAGTAGAACGCGGGAACATAAAAAACAATTCCATCTCCTGGGGCAAGCAATCGCCCTGAGAAGATGACTGGCGCAAAGAAAAGGGTATAAAGGAGTGTAAAAAATAGGACGACTGAGAGCGGATGAAGGATGCCAGACTGAAATAATTTTTTTGTGCTGAAGCTAATCAATTTCACCCCTCACCTCACACCAAATTCAACTGAGTTAAACGGTTAAACAATCGCTGGGATATCACCTGCCAATCAAATTTCTCTTGAACATACTGTCGGGCATTTCTAACACGAAGTTCTTTATTTGTCAAGTTTTCGGCTGTTAGATCCGCGATCGCCTCAGCAAAGTCCTCGATATCAACCACGACACAGTGTTTTCCCCCTTCTACCCCCAAACCCCTGACACCAATGGGTGTCGAGATCACCGGAATCCCAGAGGCAAAGTATTCTAGCATTTTCAGATTAGTGCCAGAGCCAAAAGTGACAGGGTTGAGTGCCACATCAGCCAAACCTAGGATAACCGCTTTAGTTTCGTCATCAACGACATCCATAAAACCGACATTGGCAGGTCTTTTTTCATGCTTAAACGCCAAACCTACACTGCCAATAATTAGAAAATTCACTTGAGGGAGTTGCTCAGCTATCTGAAAAATAGAACCCACGGCTGCCAGATTTGGACTGTGCCAGCTTCCCATAAACAATGCCGTAAAACTACTAGCATTTAAGCCTAACTTAGATTTTTGGCAATGGCGCTCTTCTAGAGAAACATAATTCACCGTTTCTCTATCCACACCATTCGGCACTTCCAAGATTTTGCTGGAATCTACACCATAAATTTGGTTTAAACGTTGAGCATCCTCTTGACAACACACCAAAATTAAAGTACTAGCCTGACAGCATTCCTGCTCAACCTGGCGAGTCGCGTCAAGTAATTTCTGCCCCGTAGGATTATCAGGCAGAACTCTTTGTTTTAGCACCACTTCTACATCTTGGGCTTCATACCATAAGGGCTGATTACTAACCGCTTGAATCGCTGGCAATAGATAAGGGTGACAAGCCACAATAAAATCGGACGTTGCCGTAGACGCTCTTAACGCCTCAACATAAGCCGGCGTCAACTGATAAAGTTGTGGCATCACGATATCGGTAATTGGCACTCCAACCTGTTGCTCAATCCCTAACTCTTCCCGTTGATGCTGATCTGACTTGGGAATTCGTATTTCCCACACGCCTGGGGCAATTTCACCCCTAAACGGGACTTCATGAGCGTGAGTAAACGTGACAAATTCGATATCGAACCAACGGGCGAGATAACGGTATAGATGAAACACCCGAATTTGTCCGCCTCCCCGAGGCGGGAAAACAGGAAACGTGAGGGCAACTGTAATTTTTTTGCGCTCGTTTCGGGCTGTAGTCGTGATGTATGGCTTGGCGTCACCTAGCAGTTTGGCAACCGTATTGTCCCAGGTAATATCTTGCACCAACTTACGACCGATAAGCCCCATCTGTTGCGCTTCCTGTACATGTTCACACAGATAATCAATCCGTTGGGCGATCGCCTGAGGGTCAGGTGGAACACAATAGCCTGTTTCCCCATTCCGAACAAACTCATTCGGACCTCCGGCATCGGTGGTGGTGAGTACAGGCTTACCACTCATCATCGCTTCTATGGTCACTAGCCCATAATCTTCGTTGTCGGGAACATAGGGTACAACTAAAGCATCAGCATACAGCGCCGTGAGTTGCTGATCATTAACAAACCCCAGAAAAACAATTCGTTGATCATCGCCTGCGAGTTGCTTGAGACTATCCGCATCAGGACCAGTTCCAGCAATTTTCAGGTTGATATTGGATTTAACATACTGCATCGCCTCCACTAATAAGCGAACCCGTTTGGGTCCATCGAGTCGGCTGACGGTGAAGAGGTAATCGCTATTACCTGAGTGAAAAAACTTCAGATTTGAGGGAGGATAGATGACATGAATAGAACTATCAACTGGAAAGTAATTGGCGCGATTGGCTACAGTATGAGAGATGGCAGCATACTTGGCAATTGCGTCCGGTTTCAAGGCAATACCATCCAAAAAATGCACAATCTCTCGTGCGAGTGAACCGGGAAATTTGAAGGTATCTAGGGGTAAATCTGGGCAGCACCGTAGCTGTTCTAACCGATCAAAGAATTCGTTCAGTGCTGTTCTTAACCCTTGATTATGCCCCATGAATTCCTGTAGACCCCTAATCTCTTTATGCGGGGTCACATAGTTTTCTGGGCAACCCGTCAAGTGATAAGTATCATATAATCCGCGCAACCGATGTAACATATAGCAAACGTGGTTGCCATGTTGCACCATCCAAGCCGGATACTTTCCTGAAATGATCAGATCGAAATGAGTCAGGTCAAGGTTTGAGAAATGCCTGTAGCTATCGAGTAACTCCCAGAAATTTCGTTCTGGACTGGGTATTTTCACCAACTCAGCCTGATGGGGAGTGTCCTGGTTAATCGAATTTAAGAGTCCCCACCAGAGATTTTCTGCACCCCCAATTGTAAACGGAACTGGACTCGGAGCAATAATCGCAATTTTCATAGGCTATAGACGGGTTGCCGTGAAGGCAAAGCGGGCATATACTAACGGATCGACATCGGCAGCATTTTTCAGATAGTAAAACTCAAATTTGAACCGATCTTGGACTGGCTTGATAATTCGTTGGTAAAAAGAATCGGGACTATAAAATCTCCCATGTCGGTTTCCCCATCCTTGAGCGCAGTATAGGGTTGTGTCTGGATCAAAGACTACACCCGCCGTCGCGCTGACTGTGGGATCTGTTTGAGTCGCCGCTTGTTCATACAGGTAAAAAGGAACCACACACACTTTCCCACCGGGCTTGAGAACGCGAGATAATTCATCAAATAAGCGAGTATCTGCATCAGCTTCAAAATGTTCTAAAGAGCAAGTTAAAGCCGCCTTGGAGGCAAAATTATTGGGTACAGGCATGGAACAAGCATCTCCGCCAATTTGATTACCCTTGATCCCCGGTGGGTACATAATGTCTTGGCTATAGGTCGTCGCACCCGTTAGTCGGCGATAAATTTCTGGGATGGGAGATTGTTCACTGGCGATATCTATAAATATGTCTTCCGCGCTCACGTTTAATAGAGTAAGGGTAAGATAATGCTCAAGAGATTTTTCAACTTGATTACCCCGATAGTAGTCAGGATACCGGGTTTTGTATTCGGCATTATTAAAGTATTTTTGATAATTACCCCAATTCATCTCATACTCACAAAACTTCATCCCCGCCTTGTGAGCCAGTCTGAGAATGTTACGGACTTTTGCAGGGGAAGTATTGTCAATTGCTGTGGGGACAACGTTCCATCCAGATTTTTGTAGGGATGCCATACCTGCGGCAAAACTCAGAGGAATCACGTCGGGGCGATAGATATAGTTCGAGTTATCTGGTTTAATTGGATTGAGTTTGGAGAGTATTCTGAATAAAGCATTCATTAAATGAACCTCAACTTTTAATATAAAAGCTTCTGCACCACATTCTCCCAGGATATATTCAGGGACTGATACCGTTCTAATCCAGCTTTTCCCATTTCAGCCGCTGCTTTTTGATTGAAGTATAACTGATCAATAGCCTGCGCGATCGCCTCAGGTTCCGGTTCAACGACTAACCCAGTTTGCCCAGTTACAACAAACTCTAGCGGTTCTCCTGAGTCAGTGCAAATAATCACTGGCTTTGCCGCCAGCATTGCCTCTAACGTTATATATCCATAGTCTTCATCATAAGCTCCAAAAAAAATACCCAGGCAGTGAGCATAAAATCCCAACAACTCTGCATCTGTAATTCGTCCAATTAGACGAACTCGTTGATTAAGATAAAGCTGTTCAATAAGCGATTGTAAATCTTTTCTTCTGCCCCCATCACCTGCTAAAATAGCTGTAATTGGAGACTCAACAAAACTCATCGCTTTGATCAACAATTCTTGTCGTTTCAGACTTTCTAAACGACTAGGATAAAAAATATAAGGTTGAGCCGGTTCATTGTAGAAATGAGTCGTCAACTTAGGTGGATGATAGAGAGGGATTGATCGGATATTATTAAAACGCCAAAGACGAGCAGCAACTGTTTTTGAATTGGCTAGTATTTTTTTGCATTGTTTTAAGGATATATTGTCACTCTTAATAATTTCTTCTCTAAGCATTTCGCCTTCATTATTATGAGATAATGTTTTACTAAAAGACGTATTCCATAGTTCATACACAGGTCTATACTGATGAATAATCCAAGCAATTTTGTGATCATGCTTTAGATAGAAACTTGGGAATTGGAGACAGATGACTAAATCAATACTGTAGCCATTCATATTTCCAAAATTCTCACTTTCCCAAATCTTCATGCTCCGTAGCACTTCACTCACTGGGCTAAAGCGAAAGGGCATGGAAATTATTTCAACTTCGTGACCTAATTCGCATAAGAAGTTGGCTAAACCTGTCGTGTGATTATCCGCACCGCCACGAATAAAAGGAACTTGAACAGTAGCAATAGCAATTCTCATGGCTTGTACCCAATTAAAGCAAAGTCACGAGAAATGCTGAGATAACTCTCTAAGGTATCAAATTTCACGTTTGATGAGGCTAAAAGTTGTGACCGATTGTCTTGTTCGGCAAAAAAATAAGACTCGGCATTAATGAAACCTTTTAAACTAGCGATGTAAGCAATTGTATCAGGATGGATGGGATTGACATGAGTCGGATCGCGGTAAAAATCTCCTGATCCGACGAAAAGATTGCGGGGGTTTGGTGTTTCAAAAATGATCAACCCACCGGGCTGCAAAACTCGCATCGTCTCATCGAATAGTTTCATAAGAACGGCAAACGGTAAGTGTTCAATTATATGAAAGCCAGTGACTGCCCCCAAACTACTATCAGGCAAATCTTGTAAATACGCGATCGCCTCTGCTTCTATAACCTCAAAACCTATTGTATGGCATTGTTCTAGCATCACTTTATTTATATCTATCCCCCGCGCTGAATATCCCGATTTTCGCAGCAATTCTAGCCATTCACCCCTGCCGCACCCCACATCTAAAATGGGGGATTCAGGTGTACCAACTTTGGCATCTTCAATCAAGGGTAGGTAGACATTTAACGTATTCCGAACCTCCTCGCGACTTCCACGAAATTGGTCTTCAAAAGCCACATAAAGTGCATCGAGTTGGTGCGGCTCTTCATTTCTCAACGTTTGCAGTTGTTCTGCACTGAAAGGTTCTGGTAATCGCGGTCGCGCTGCTTCTAAAAATAAGGTAATTAGCCGCTTCTGTTGCGTTAAGTCATTCTTGAGATAGCTATCGTTTTTGATATAACGTTCATCCATCGCTTGCAACTGTTCATTGAGATGCTTTTCTGTTGCAGTAAGATAAGCGCTTATTTCCTTCACTTGCCCTTGAAGATCCATCACTTGATCAATGAGTTTTCGGTTTAGTGTCAGGGACTCTCTGATAGCTTCAATTAAAGAAAAATTAATTGCTCGTTGCTCTTTAAATAGAAACGAGTACAGCTGTAGCGCCAATTTCTGTAACGGTTGGCTTAGAGAAAACGGGAAACGGTTCAGTTTTTGAGGGAATTCGGTGCGAACTTGAGACTTTAACTGAGCGTTATGCAGTAAATTCTCGATATGGTTTATCGTTAGAGTATGATTGACTGAGGGAACTTTTATTGTCTCTAAATTTCTCTCCAAAATAGGCTGACGGCGAGCCACCTCTTCTCTAATTTTTTTGATCAATTGATCAACATTAATTTCTGAATTATTGGATTCAATCATAACCGGATAAGTCGTCGGACTGTCATTAAAGTTAACGGTTGAGATTAGGCAACAGGCAAAAGGCAAAAGGCAAAAGGCAACAGTAAGGATTGATCGGCTTTTTCACATTGCTTAGTACAGCACACCGAAGTTATGTCTAGGTACTTACCACCCTAAATTTTTAAGACATTAGACAAAGAACGTCATTAGTCTCTACATCAACTTTTATACTCGGATTTAGATCGACAATCCCTTCACAGTGATTGCCATTAACCACTTCAAAAACAACTAAATCATCAATCCAATCATAACTAAATCCTTCTTCAGAGTGGATACCTACGGTTACTGTGTAAACTCCTTTATGCAGATAACAAGGGAGTTGAAATCGAACACTCACCTTCTGTCCAATGTCTGATTTAGGTAATTGGCAGTTCATTAATTTGGTATTTGTTCCATACATCACTAACCCCATCAGATTTCTAATGGAAATACCTATGACCAGATCAGATAATTTGGCTTGGCTCTGTAAGCGAAGCAAAACCTGAAATGACGACCCTGTTTCGATAGTTTTAACCTGGCGGTTATTGGCATCTAAAATATTCACATCCTTGATGACAGCGAGTTGGTTTCCATGTCTATGTTTCTGTAAACAATCTATTTTTGTATAGGATTGTTTTTCCTGATTCAACTCAAGCCTTTTTCTGGGTGAAAGAATCTCTTGATTATTTCGTGTATTCTCTGAACTCAATAGAGCAATATAATGGTCAACGACTGTTTTAGGAGTACCCACCTCAATGATTGAACCACAATTCATCAGCGCCGCCCGATTACAGAGCATCTTAACGCTAGCTGAATCGTGGGAGACAAAAAGAATGGTCACTCCTTGCTCTTTAAGCTGGCGAATTCGTTTCATACAACGCGCTTGGAATCGGGCATCACCAACAGCCAAGGCTTCGTCTACGATTAATATTGTGGGATCGATATTCGCCACCACAGCAAAGGCTAGGCGAACAACCATGCCACTAGAATAGGTTTTGACCGGTTGATCGAGAAAATCACCGATATCAGCAAAAGCCGCAATGCTATCAAACTTTGCTGCTATTTCTTCCCGACTTAACCCCAGAATTTGACCATTAAAAAAAACATTTTGTCGTCCGGTAAATTCTGGGTTGAACCCACTTCCAAGTTCCAGCAAAGCAGAAACTCGACCATTAACCCACACCTCACCGGTGGTGGGTGTCAGGGTTCCGGCTATGATCTGTAGCAGGGTACTTTTCCCTGAACCATTCTGACCCACAATACCCAGAGTCTCCCCAGGGGCGACGTCCAGGTTGATATCACGCAATGCCCAAAACTCTTGGGCGCGGCTCTTTCCTGGCAGTACTATTTCTTTGAGTCTATCTAGGGGACGGTTATAGCGCTTATAGCACTTGGAGACATTTGTCAACGAAATCGCTATCTCACTCATCACACCATTTGGGTTTTAGTAACCTCTAGAGGACATCAGCTCACGCTAATCGCGTCGCTGTTCAATTCACACACCACACTAAAACAGTATCAAATAAACTTGCCTAGCGCACCTCGCTAGGTCTTGGGAGCATGTCAGAACAGAAAATGTTCTTGGAGGTTGGGTGGGGCGTAAACGTTACCCAGCCGACAAAGGTAATATGCTCCTTGGGTCTTGCCAGTACTGACCGATGCTTTCCCTGTGCAGTTCCAACATCTTTAGGACTTACACATAGATTCTACTTAGGGTTATTGGTATCCTCGATAAGCATTTGGGCAGTGTTTCCACCCTTGATATACCGTAGGGTGGGCATTGCCCACTAGCATACCAGTCAGTACCCTTCTACTTTGGGTAAGTCAGGTGTCGGGTGTAGTTTGTCTAGCAGTAGACACATCGATTAGGACTTTCCACACCATTGTAGAGACGTTGCATGCAACGTCTCTACCCAGAGGTAGCAAATTGTTGTTAAATTCATTGCATTTAAAAAAAAATTGAGCCAATTATCTCTCTTGAAGTTATTTGCTATCCTGCAAAACCTTGTTTAACTGAATACCTAAAGGTCTTTTATCTAAACTAACTCCCAAATTTATCGGTGTGAAGCACCTTGATGTTTTAATTTGCAGTGAAATATTAGAACCTGTTTGTAATTGAGAGATATCCAATCTTTCCTGATACTCACCTGGAGAGTCAATCAGACGTTGGTCGTGAGCAATCCTTTGTCCTTGTTGTTCTAAGTTGAAGTCAATGGTCAGAGGACGCCTTTGAACATCAGCATGATGAACAATATAATTGAGGTTGAGATAATTCCCAGTTACTGTATAGGTTTCTTCAAACAGACCGCTAGTCTGGCGATCGCTGTATTCAGCAGGTTCGTAACAGAAAAACTTTGATTGGAACGGCAGTTTACCATAGCTAGTTTTTACTTCATAAATCGCTCCGACGACTAGGGCTGTTATCATGGCTATCAGGACATAACGCCAAGCTTTAGGCAACAGTATAAGACTGATTGTCGGGGAAATTGATTTTTCTGGTTGTTCATCTACATTAGATGCTCCTAGCAAAATAAATAGTAAGAAAAGCAGGTTAGGTATCAACAGGGAATGACCATAGAGATTTCCCGAAAATAGTCCCACGATCAGTACAGTGATAATTTCCGTGGATCGATTTCTTAGGTACAGACCTTGGTAAAGAAATAAAGAACAAAAAATAACCAACCCAACCAGACCCGTTTCCACGAGAATTTGCAGAAAATAGTTATGAGCATTTTCTCCATTATGTGTCGCAAAGAAATTAGACTGGCTAAACTCAGCAATTGAACTTTGGCGATAAAAAATGCCCTTACCTAAACCCAGAATGGGATAGTGGCTATACATTAATAGATTGGAACGAAATATGTCAGGTCGCTGACTTAGGGCAGTGTTAAAGTCTTCAAACGATTGAGATTGTAACACTGAATCAAGTCGGCTGAATAAACCTCTGTTATCCCAGTGAACACTTAAATAAGCTGTTCCTAAAACTAGAATAAACCCCAATAAAACTGTTGTTGCCTTACCTTGCTTTTTAGTCAGAAAAACAAAAAACAAATAACTAATAACGACAATACCTAACATGACAATCGCAAAGCGAGAAGCACTAACAACGACTCCAGCAACCGCCAGGAATGAAAAAGCCCCGGCTATCCATTTAATCAGGACATTAGTGCTGCTTAAATAATAGAGTCCCCCCATAACAGCGGCTAAAGCATATCCACCAAAAGGGTGAATATCGGGGAGAAAACTGTTGACACCCAGCGTGACACCGTCTCTGTTGTAACCCAATCCTGTTAGTTTTGACCACAGTGCATAACCTAAAATAATGGTTGTAGCTATAGCTAGAGGTATTAATAGGCTTTGTTTTAACTGTGACGGAGTGCGGATTAGGTTGAGTAACCTGATGCTGAGGGTAATCGCAGCGGTAAAAATAACCAGATCTCTGAGCGGAAAATAGTCATCATGAAAGCTGAGGTAGCGGATATTAGCGAGATTATAGAAAAATCCTTTAACAGAGTAGGGAGATACAGACTGATAAAGATTGCGAGATATAGCGATCGCGACGGTTATAATAATAACAAGGTGAAAAGCAATTAGCAGGGATTCAAGTATCCTAGCTTGATCCCAGTCTGTATTGCGCTCAATTTTTAATCGCTTGGTAAAAACATATAGAAGAAATAGCCCGAATAAAACCCCAATCACACAATCTAGGCTTAAAATATCAGCCATGGGAATGGCGATATTAAATAGGGCTTTAGTTTGAGGAAAAATACCTGCTGTGAAGGGAAGTAAAAATACTAAAATACCGATACCATAAAGAGGATAAACCACCGTTGATATCAATATCCCTAAAAATAGGACTACATTAACCCAAGGAAATACGTTATAAGCGTTGAAAAAAACTTGGATAATGAAGCAAGTAATCAGAAAAATCGTTGAAGCAAAAAAGTGAAATTTTATTACCTTAGTCATCAGCGAATATACATTGAATTTAAGTATTATCTGTTACCGATTCCCTGTTCCATTGCTGACTGTTTACAGACAGGGTAATCTTCCAGAACCGTAATACAATGCTGAGCGGTTTTCCAGAGACAGTCAGGAGGTAAGCTAGCCGTAGTCGCCTCTAAGAGAGTAGCGATCGCTTTTTCCCGAGATAAGGGTGCTGGCGGTTGACTGGAGACTGCTAAAATTTTGGGGTGAGCGGTGGGTATGACTTGTTCTTTCGCACAGACTAAGGATTCATGCAGTTTCTCACCGGGACGCAATCCGGTAATCTTAATTGGGATATCCAGGTCTGGGATGAAACCCGCTAGGTGGATCATTTGTTGTGCCAGGTCTAAAATTTTCACAGGTTGACCCATATCCAAAATTAGGGTTTGACCGGATTGTCCCACAGCAAGGCTTTGAATCACAAGCTGAGAGGCTTCA
>CAKZMA010000923.1 GCA_937127375.1 uncultured Coleofasciculus sp.
GGATACTTGTTAGAGTTTGCTCTACAGTTCGACCCGCCCGATGACAAGCGGCTTTGTCAGTGATGAGTAAAAGCTCGAATGATAGAGCAGAACAATTATTAATCATTAGTAAGCATTTTGTGGCAATTAGGTTTTATGCTGAGATAAAAAGCAGAAAATATTGGAGTTGTACAGCCAGCCCGACTTAAAGGATAGTAAAATACGTTTCAGTTGGGCTAATGGGTAAGAGTTTTAAGGTTTGATTTTTCAAATCCAGTTCAATTCCCAATGCTTCTAGTGGGATAACGCCTAGTAAGGGATCACTTCCTCCTGGAAGTTCCAAACATTCAAATGTTCCTTCTCGTCCCAACAGAGAGATTTTGGCATCTTGAAAGATTCTCGCTTTGCCAATTCCCGTAGCTGTGGCGACATCGACTTCTTTAAGGAGTTTTAATCCTAACTGATTAATGATAGATTTAGGTAGACACAAGGTTGTGGCTCCCGTATCGACTAAAACGTTAGTCAAGGTGATAGAACGCACTCGATCAGCAGGAATTAGACCATCTTCGGCATTAGCTTGATCAATACGATTAGTGATAACTAGGGTCGTTTTAACTTTTTCCATTAAGTTATTAGTAGTAGGTTGCATAATTATAATTCGATTTGTTCTTTTTTGTGGTGCAATTCCATGTTATATTACAGCATCTGGCATCAACAGAAGTGCTACTGCGATCTTTCGTAGTTGCGCTTTAGCGCCGATTCCACAATCTCATCAATGCTGATAGTTATTAATATACTGCTTCAGTACAGGAGACAGAGTATAAAAATTTGCTTGATTTTCTATCAAGCAGCGCCGCGATAAAGATTGCAGCGCGTTTAGTAAATCTGATGGTGGAATCATGCCTTTTTCTAGTAATTTTGCCAGGTTAATTGAATCGCTTTCTTTTGCCAACACAGTAAGGAGTTGTTTTTCTATTGCAGATAAGCGATCAGATTGCTGCTGTAAAATATCTTTCAAATATTCTGGTAACAATACGGTATTATCTGATAATAAATTCGTTACACACCCTCCCAACTCTTGAATCTGAATTGCCACAGTTTTTAGCCACAGCGGGTTCCCTTGGTAGCCGTGAATCAGTGTGTCCCAGTTTTCAACTTCTGTCAATCCATTATCTCTCAATATTTCTCGTCCTGCTTCGGTGTCTAAACCAGTGAGTTGTAAAGTACGAAGGGGAGTATTATTACTTGGAATTTTATGAACATCTCTCGGTTGTTCCCAACCGATTATCAGAAAACAACTTTGATGAGATAGTTTTTCTATCTGCTTGAAGAAAGAGCGGTAGTTTTCATATCCTGGTCTATATTTACCAGCTAATTCACCACTACTGAAAAGGTTGTGAATGTCATCTAACACAACTAAACAGCGGTAGTTTTGTAAATATTTAATTAGTGGCAATGTTTGAGATGTGGTTTGAGGTGAATTTAGCTTTTCTGACTGGGATAAAAACTGTATTAGTTTATCTTGAAATTCGGCTAAAGTGGGGGATGTGTCTAGACTGCACCAAATAACGTACTCAAACTCATCTTTTATTTGTTGTACGAGTTGCACCGCTAATGTGGTTTTGCCGATACCACTTATACCCGTGAGTGCTATTAAGCGACAGTGTTGTTGTAAAATCCAAGTTGTGATGGTTTCCAGTTCGGAGATGCGATTGTATAAAGCACCCAACTCTGGCATTTCGCTTAAATCTTGATACAGGCTTTGAGGTTGTTCCGGATTAGATATTTCTTGATTATGTGAATTTGAGTTTGGTATATTTTGCGGATGTCTAGCCTCCCTACAAAAATTAAGACTACCAACTTGAACATGATCTTGTACAACACTTGAAAATATGGAGACTTGCAACCTCTGCATTGATGCTCGAAAATTTGATTTATGAATTTCTTCTCCTAACTCTTCTGAAAGTATCCGCCATATCTCTGATCCCACTTCCCTGATGCGACTTTCAGAACAATCAAACTTCTTGGCGATTTGCTTGTATGTTTCACGTTGTAGAGTTCCTCGCAGTACCGCTTCTTGTAAATCATCAAGGTGCTGACCCGTTTGGGTACATACTATCTCATCAGCGAGCTTTAACACTTCTTCAAGATTCATCGGAGCTGGGAGATGTAAATTTTTATGTACTATTATAGCTCACAGTTGACGACTTTTTAGCACATTTCCCTATATTTTCGTACAAAATCAGATTAAATCAAGCGTAAGTAGAGGGAAATAGGCAGCAAAATTGAACATTATTTAGCTAGACAAAGCCTTAGTTTGTAAGTAATAATTGCACTTATAAATCACTTGCAAACAAAATATATGGAGAATTGAGTCATGTCCGACAAGTCAGACAATACACCCCGTTACGACACAAAAACTAAGAGCTATTTTTCCCTATTTGGATTGGGAGGTAAAGAACACAAAACCACTGTCCGCGATAACACCACGGGTAAAACGTATACGGGTTACAGTAGTCGTGATGCACAAACTTCTCGCGACAATGCGTTTAAGAAAACACGGTATGAAGAATAAAAAACAAAACGCCTATTTTTCGTGGTGAGGCGATTACCATTTTGAGGAAAGCTTGGGTTTATTTGTTTTAATCCAAGCTTTTCGTTTAAATCCTTACTTATACGTACTCTGCAAATGGAATCTCTCATTGTAATATTTATAAAAATTAAATCACAAAAGATTATTTTCAGTTTATCCATATTTTTTAGCTGAAAATGAGAATTGAGAACGGATACACTTGTTTGAGGTTGCGGGCTGGATAACTGAACCAATGTTCTAGTCCTGGGCAAAATTCATCAGATCGTCTAGATTGGATTCGCATACGGCTGATATAACAATTGACTATGCCCGAAGAAAAACCCACTGAACAGAAAACACTCACCCTAAAACCGGGTACATTATGGTCAAAGGTTCAAAAGACAACC
>CAKZMA010000924.1 GCA_937127375.1 uncultured Coleofasciculus sp.
TTTCAATCGTTTCTTTAATCTGGTAAAATTGCTGAATTGTGTCAGGTAATATGTCCCAATCAAAAGCTTTAAATTGATGCTCTAATCGGGTGACATATTCTTGTAAAACATCACAGTGATGCTCAGATGCCCATTGGTTTAAGCGTTGGATAAAGAGACGGATTTCCCGCCGCTTCATCGTGATTTGCAGTTGTGGCAAGACGGTTTCTGCCTCAGTGTGCAGTTTTTCCAATAACTCCGGTAATTCCTGAATTTCCTGGACTTGGGTTGTGGGATTGACCTCGATAGTTTCATCCTGATTGAGATCCTGATTGAGGGGTGACAAAATGGGTTTTAATGTGTCAATAAGCTGAACATAGGTAAACGGTTTATGCAAAAACCCTTGGCACAACGAGGAGAGAAAGGGTTGCTCTTCTGGCAATATGGATGCCGTAACAATCACAATTGGAATGGTTTGAGTCAACTCTTGCTGTTTAAGCAAATGAATCACCTCTTTTCCATTCAGATTCGGCATACATAAGTCGAGTAAAATGACGTCGGGATGGTACTGTTGTGCCAGTTCAATGGCAGCTTGTCCATCCTGAGTTAATAACAGGCTATGGTGTGTGTCTTGAAAATATCCAGCGATTAAATCGAGGTTGGATTGCACATCATCTACCGCTAATACGGTAGCGGCGGAAAAGTGATTCAGCGTTTGATTGAATTCCTCTGGCTTAACGCGGTTAGTCTGGATCTGGGCGATAGCCACATCGGGAAAGTTTAAGGTAAAGGTTGAACCTTGACCGAGTTGACTTTTTAGCTCAATGGTGCCGTTGAGCAATTGAGTTAATCGCTTGGTGATACTTAACCCCAATCCGGTGCCACCATATTTACGATTAATACCGCTTTCACTTTGAACAAATGCCTCAAAAATCTGCTGTTGTTTTTCAACGGCAATGCCAATTCCTGTATCTTCGACGGCGATGGTGAGCAGGGATTGAACTGAGGGGGCGCTCATCCGCTCTTGCCAACCCACGGATATTTTAATAGAACCCTCTTTTGTAAATTTGATCGCATTGCCGACAAGATTAACTAAAATTTGGCGGAGGCGAATGTCATCGAAGAAAATCCCGGTGGGTACAGTGTCGGCAATTTCAGCCAGGAGAGATAAATGTTTCTGTCTGGCTTTTTGACTAAAGATTTGGCAAATTTCCTCAATTAATAAGCGTAGATTGAGGGGTTCATAGTTGATTTCCAATCGATCGGCTTCGATTTTGGAGAGATCTAGAATATCATTAATTAAGGCTAGGAGTGTTTGTCCACTGCTGTTGATCGCTTCGAGATAAGACTGTAATTCAGGTTCAGTGATCCGTTTTTGCAACAATTGACCAAACCCCAAAATTGAGTTCATCGGCGTGCGAATTTCATGACTCATATTCGCCAGGAATTCGCTTTTGGCTTGGTTCGCCGCCTGCGCTGCTTGGGTGGCTTTCTCTAGGGCGAGGTTTTGGTGCGACAGTTGCTGGCGTTGCTGTTGTTCTCTCTCTAAGAGTTGGGCTTGAGCCAGGGCGATACCGACTTGAGCAGCGACGGATTCTAACAGGACAATTTCATCAGGAGTCCACTGGCGATCGCGATCGCATTGCTGTAAACTAATCACGCCATTGATTTGTCCCTGGTAGGAGGTTCGCACGGTGAGGATGGACTTGATCTGGAATTTCTCACACAGGTGTAGTATGGGTTGTAACAGGGGTTCGGTTTGCACCTGATCGCTGACAACCGCCATGTCATTCGCCAGAACCTGCTGGGCGTAAGGATTCCCCTGAATGGGGATAAGCTCTGGGAGTAGTGAGGGATAATTTCCGGCTAGATATTCTGCCACTACCGGGATTTGGGGGATGGGTTGAGTCTTGTAGCTGTGAATAATGCAGCGATTCACGCCAAACACTTGCCCAATTCTGAAAGCGGCGGTTTCAAAAATCTGCGGTGCATCCAGGGTTTTGCGGATCTGTTGGGTAATTTGCTGGAGTAACTGGCTCGTTTCGAGTTGGTGGGCGAGGGCATTTTCTGCCGATTTACGCTGCTGAATTTCCTGTTGGATCTGCTCTACCAAGAGGGCTTGTTGAATACCTGTGGCAATTTGAACGGATAAATCGGTCATCAATTCTACGGTTTGATTCTGCCAGTAACGCGGTGTGGCACATTGATGGGCACTGAGTAAACCCCAGAGTTGCACTGAGGAAGACTTGGCTGGTTTTGAGTTTCCTGTCTCTGGATAACTGCTTGTCTGATCCGAGGTGAGTAAAATTGGCACAACTAGATTTGCCCGAATTTGTAGCTGTTCGTGGAATTGCAGGTTACAATCTGTCAGGTTTGCTTCGTAGATATCATCAATCGTCCGTGCTTTACTTTGGAGAAATTGGGTGTAGCTGGCTTCGTAAAAGCAGGGTTCATCTATGGTGAATCCTAATAGGGAGTGCCAATCGGCTTCAGCTGCAGCGGCGACGACTTCACCTGTCATATCTGGGTTCAGCTTAAAGACGACGACGCGATCGCACTTGAGAAGTTGGCGTACTTCCTCAACGGTGGTATCCAAGATAGTTTTTAGGCTCAGCGATTGACGAATCCGCAGGGCAATTGTGCCGAGTAAATTTTCTCGATCTTGGCTTTGTTGAAGTTGATTGTACAGTTGAGTTTGCACAATCACCGCGTTAACTGTGTGGCGCAACTTATTGGGCGTCAGTTGTCTCTTGGATAAATAGTCTTTTGCACCACTTTTCATCGCCTCCACAACCAGGGTTTCATTGCCCTCACCGGTGAGCAGGATCACCGGGACTTGATTCATTGGGTTGAATTTGTGTAGGGTATCGAGAATTTCTAACCCATTGCAATCGGGTAAATAATAATCCAGTAAAATTGCATCGGGTGAGTTCCGGCTATACCACTCCAAAAACTCGTCTCCTGTCTCAAACTGATGGCAATTGTAATTGTAGTCGAGATCAGCGTTTAAGTAACGTTGATAGGTTTGCTGCTCTTCAAGGCAATCGTCAACAATCGCAATTGTGCGTTTTGGCGGGAGTTGATTCGACTGATGTGCTGTCCTTATTGTTTCGTGAACATTAGCGATAAAGTCTTCCTGAGTGATTTGGCTTTTCACCAAATAGTTGTGAATTTTCGACTTGATGGCTTCCAGGGCGATGGCTTCGTTTCCTTGTCCTGTGAGGAATAGTACTTCTGGATTCCCCATGCCTTCTAATTGTCGGAGAATTCGGATAAATTCTAAACCATCGATATCGGGTAAGGAGTAGTCCAGGATAATTATATCTGGTTGCACCTGGCGACACTGCTCAAATGCTTCTTCCCCTGTTTCTGCTTCAACAATGGTATAGGTATAGGCGGTATCTCGATTCAGGGAACGACGGTAAAAGTACCGATCTTCGGCACAATCATCTAGAAGTAAAATGGTAATGCTTGGAGAATCGATCACGGAGTTAGAATCTGAGTTTGATGAGGTAAAACAACACGTCCCAACCAATAGGCGATGATGTCCCGAACCGACTGGCTAAAGGATTGAGTTTGGATGGGTTTGAGGACATAGCTATTGGCACCGTGCTGATAACAAAATTCCACATCTTTGGGACTAGAGGAGGTAGTAAACACGACCAGAGGAATAAGTTTAAGGGAGGGATTTTGTTTAACTTGAGCAATCACCTCTCGTCCATCGGTACCGGGTAGGTTGAGATCCAGTAAAATCAAACCTGGACGGGGGTAACTCGCCACATCTGTATAGTCTCCCTGATGCAAGAGAAAGTCTAAGGCTTCGTCCCCATCCTCGACTCGATGAATGTCCGGGAGATCGGATGAGCGGTGTAGCGCTCGCATTAAGGTTTCAAAATCCACATCACTGTCTTCAACAACGAGTAAGGATTGAGGGACTTTTGTTAACAATGAATGGGTATACTTGGTCATTTCAAGTCTGGAGAAGGAATCAGGAATCGGGATGGGAGGATCAGTTTCAATCCCCTGTTGGGCATCCGATCCCCCTTCTCCCCACGCTCCGGAGTTGGGGTTAGGGGATGAGGGGGAAATTTTGAGCAGTAGATAGATATAGCTTAAAACCTTGCCAGCATTGGCTTTCTACCTTAAGTTGACACGGATGACGTATTGCATAGCTGCAAATCCCAGAATGTGGGGATGAAAAATAGATTACAACCCTTTGTATAGTTTTGTATTGTAAAGCGTTCTGATTAATTGAGCAAGCCCTGAGTAAGCTGTTCGGCATTTAAACCTTAATATCAATAATGGCGAATCCTTGCCGTAGTGCGAGCATCTTGCTCGCTACATCACGAATAATGCTCGCTACATCACGAATAATGCTCGCTACATCACGAATAATGCTCGCTACATC
>CAKZMA010000925.1 GCA_937127375.1 uncultured Coleofasciculus sp.
TACACCCAATCCGTCATTAGCTCTCGATGGGTTAACCGTGAACTCCTTGTATGTAGACCGGGAAATCGCCAACTTTGATTTGTCTCTTTCCCTGCAAGAAAAATTAGGGAAATTAACGGGAGGATGGCAATACAAAACAGCCCTATTCCAGGCGACGAGCATAGCTCAGATTTTTGCGGATTTCCAGAGCTTACTGGAACACTTAGTTGCCAATCCAGATATTCAGCTTTCATCGCTCCTACAGCTCTTGGGCAAAGCCAAACCCAATCAACCACTCACCCTAAACCGGATCACCTCTGACGCCCAATCCTCTAAGTTAGAACAAGAATCCTCTAACCCAAAACAATTATCTGCTCCGACCGACCATTCAACTGAGTATGTCGAACCACGAGATTTATTAGAATTAAAACTCGTGAATATTTGGCAAGACCTTTTAGGTATCCAGTCGATTAGTGTAAAGGATAACTTCTTTGAACTCGGAGGGCATTCACTGTTAGCTGTGCGTTTATTTGCTGACATCCAGACAACATTTAACAAAGATTTGCCCTTAGCCACTCTCCTGCAAGCGTCCACCATTGAGCAATTAGCGAATCTTCTACGCCAAGAAGGATGGACACCTCCATCGTCGTCCCTGATTCCCCTACAATCCAGCGGTTCTAATCTCCCCTTATTCCTGGTCGCACCCGGAGCCAGCACGGCTTTGCAATACATCCCGTTGACTCGTTGTTTGGGTTCAAACCAACCGGTTTACGGTTTGCAAGCCCAAGGTTTAGAGGCTAACCAAGTTATTCACGAAACTATAGAGGAGATTGCCGCTCACTACATTCAAGAAATACAAACCCTTGGCTTTGATGGTCCGTATATGTTAGGGGGGCGGTGCGGATTAGGCACTGTGGTGGCATTTGAAATGGCACAACAATTGCAAGCCCAAGGGAAACAGGTTGCACTGTTAGCAATGCTCGATCCCACCTACCAAGCCTTTCAGAACGCCTTTGAAAAGCCAGAGCCGACGAAAAAAACCTTACTGTATTACATGGGTCGCTTAATTTGCCACTGGCGTACCGGTAAACTTTTGGGTGTATTGCGCCATAAAACTAGCCAGAGCCAAATTCCCCAAAAGATTGCCCAGTTGTCGGATGACCCCCATGTTCGCCGCTTACAAACTGTTTTGCAGACCCAAAAAAAGGCGATTCGCAACTATAAACCCCAGGTGTATTCTGGTCAGATTATGTTGTTTTTAAGTAAAAATCGCCAGCGAATGTGGCGCTATTGGAATTTCAAAACCCTGGCCACACAAGGCGCGAAACGCTTTATCTGCCCAGTCACTCACGGCAATATGTTAAGTGAACCGGATGTCCAGAGTTTCGCGGAAAAGCTCCAATCTTGTATCGATCAAGTCTCAAATGCTTCGCCCAGCCCCACCAAAAAGTGAAAAAAATTGATCCCTAAAACATTGAGGTTTAATTATGCAATCTATTGAAGAAATGCTACGCCAACATGTTGCCGAAAATATCCTGTTCAGTAGCCAAGGCTATGCTTATCCCGATGACGCTTCTTTACTGGAAAACGGCATCATTGACTCGATGAACGTGATGGAATTGGTGCTGTTTTTAGAAGAAAAATTGGGCATTAAGGTGGAAGATTTCGAGATTGTCCCGGAAAACTTTGATTCCGTTAGCAATCTAGCGGCATTTGCCCGACAAAAACAGTCCCTGTTTGTTAGTTCTTAAAGGCAGGAGTTGTCATGTTGGTACAGGAATTTCTGGAGTCTAGCGCTGACCGATTACCGGATAAGGTGGCGTTGATTGGCGATGGGCAACGCCTAACCTATGCTGAAGTCGAGGCACAGGCAAACCGCTTGGCAAATGCGTTCTTGGCACAGGGTTTACAACGGGGCGATCGCGTCGTATTATTTCTACCGAACTGCCTAGAATTGGCGATCGCAATTTTTGCTGTCCTCAAAGCTAGTGGCGTTTTTGTGCCACTCAACCCCAGCACGAAGTCCGATAAGTGCGCCTATATCTTAAACAATTGTCAAGCCAGATTTTTAATCACCAGTGGGCGACAAGCCGATTTAGCCCAACAGCTCACCCAACAGGTTTCCTCCCTCAAAACCATCATCCTGACTTCGCCACCCGCCGAGACGAGTACGGGCAATGTCCTGAACTATACCGCCATCCAGGGCGATTACAAATCACATAAACCCCCGAAAGTCAATATTGATCTCGATCTCGCTTGCCTAATTTACACCTCCGGTAGCACGGGCGACCCCAAAGGCGTCATGTCAGACCACAGCAATGTTGTCTTTGCCGCCAGTTCGATTATTGAATACCTCGGCAATGTCGAGAGTGATATTATCATCGGCTTGTTGCCCTTGTCCTTCGATTACGGACTGTACCAACTTTTGATGGTGTTTAAATTCGGCGGCACTTTAGTACTGGAAAAAGGATTTACCTATCCAGCCGCTATTCTCAAACGCATGGAACAAGAGCGGGTCACTGGCTTCCCTGGCGTCCCGACAATCTACGCCATGCTACTGAAAATGGATCTGAGTACCTACGATTTATCCAGTTTACGTTATTTGACCAACACCGCCGCTGCCTTACCTCCCTCCCACATTCTCCAAATTCGGGCTAAGTTTCCCTGGGCGACGCTGTTCTCGATGTACGGGTTAACCGAAACCAAGCGCACCCTTTATCTGCCCCCAGATCAACTGGACAAAAGTCCCGATTCTGTGGGCATCGCCATTCCTGGCACCGAAGTTTGGATTGAAGATAAACAGGGTCACCGGCTGGGTTGCTCTCAAGTGGGTGAGTTGGTGGTGCGGGGGCGCCATGTCATGCGCGGTTACTGGGGTAATCCCGAGGCAAGTGCTGCCCGTTTCCGCCCTGGATTGATGCCAGGGGAGCGGCTGTGCTACACCGGTGACCTATTTCGCATGGATGAAGAGGGGTTTATGTATTTTGTCTCGCGGCAAGATGACATGATCAAAAGCCGGGGCGAGAAAGTGGCACCGAAAGAGGTGGAGAACGCGCTGTATGGTCTTCCAGGTGTTCGGGAAGCGGCGGTGATTGGCGTGGCTGACCCGGTATTGGGGCAGGTGGTCAAGGCGTTTGTCGTACAGGAGGGCGATGAACTTACCCCAGCCGATATCTTACGGTATTGCCGCGCCCATTTGGAAGATTTCATGGTGCCGAAGTTAGTCGAGTTGTGTGTTCAATTGCCTAAAACCTCCTCTGGCAAAATTAAAAAGACTGATTTGAAGTGATCCGTCATTGGTCTTATGTCTTATGTCTTATGTCTTATGTCTTATGTCAGGGTTTGAGGACTATTTACAGAACTTACACTGGGTTGGTAGTTGGCTTTAAAGTGCAGTGAAGACAAATCAAACGGAGGCATCTATGTGTGGTATTGTTGGTGTTCTCAACTTACATGAACCTCAACCGATTCGGGAGACGGTTGTGCCACAGATGTTAGGCATGATTCGTCATCGGGGTCCCGACGAATTTGGGATTTACCGGGATGAATGGGTTAATTTGGGGAATGCTCGTCTCAGCATTATTGATTTAAGCGGTGGACAGCAACCGATTTGTAACGAAGATGAAACATTGTGGATTGTCTTCAACGGTGAAATCTTTAACTATGTGGAACTGCGCCCCCAATTAGAAGCTCTTGGTCATCGCTTTTCTACGAATTGTGACACAGAGGTGATCCTGCATCTGTATGAAGAGTATGGTGCGGATTGCTTGAATTATCTGAATGGTCAGTTTGCGATCGCGATCTGGGATACTCGTCAACGTAGCCTATTTTTGGCACGCGATCGCTTGGGGATTCGCCCCTTGTTTTATACTCTGTGCCAGGGTCAGTTAATCTTTGGTTCCGAAATCAAGACCATTCTGGCGCATCCCAGGGTTTGTGCAACAATTGATCCCGCCGCACTGACGCAGGTGTTCACGTTTTGGACGGTGTTGACACCGCACACCATTTTCCAGGACATTGATAGCCTCTCCCCCGGTCATTATCTGCACGTTCAGGATGGACAGTTAAATATCCAACCCTACTGGGAACTAGACTTTACCCCAGAAGCATCCCGGCGTACTCCCCAGGATTATCTGGATGAGTTTGAGCAACTGCTGATTGACTCCACCCTAATCCGCCTACGTGCTGATGTACCCGTTGGCGCTTACCTGAGTGGGGGGTTGGATTCTTCCACAACCACCGCGATTATCCGTCAATACGCCCAGAACTCCTTAGAAACCTTCTCTATCGCCTTCTCAGATCCAGAGTTTGATGAGAGTGAGTTCCAGCGGCGCATGGCAGATATTTTGGGTACTAACCATCGGGTTGTTTATTGTACCCATACCGATATTAGTCGCCTGTTTCCAGAGGTAATTTGGCACACAGAAACTCCCACATTACGCACCGCACCCGCACCCATGTTTATGCTATCTCGATTAGTCCGGGATTCTAGTTTAAAGGTGGTGCTTACTGGGGAAGGGGCAGATGAATTCCTTGGTGGCTATGACATTTTCAAAGAAATGGCGATACGTCGATTCTGGGCAAAACAGCCAGATTCCCAATGGCGACCGTTATTATTGAAAAGACTATACCCAGAAATTTCCCGTTTGAGTCGTACCAGTGAAGCCTTTGTCCAGGCGTTCTTTAAAAAGAATCTCACTGATACCAAATCACCGTTCTATTCCCATATTATTCGTTGGTCAAATACGGCTCGTCTCCAGCGTTTGCTGGTTTCTAAACCAGAGGTTGGACTACTAGAGTGGGCAGAACAATTGGTTCCCCTCCAGAGCAATTTTTCCAGTTGGTCTCCTTTAGCCCAAGCGCAATACCTGGAAATTGTCACCTTCATGTCACCCTATTTGCTGTCCTCTCAAGGCGATCGCATGGCAATGGCGAATTCAGTAGAAGGGCGTTTCCCCTTTCTAGATTATCGAGTTGTGGAATTTGGCGATCGCCTGCCATCTAATCTGAAGCTGCGCGGGTTAAGGGAGAAATGGCTGCTGCGACAATTAAGCCGCAAATTACTACCCCCCGATATTTGGCAACGCCGTAAACGTCCCTACCGCGCCCCGATTCACCGCAGTTTCTTTCACCAAGATACACCGGATTACGTCTGGGAGTTGTTGTCGGAAGATGCTGTACGCGCTAGTGGTTTATTTAATCCCTTAGCGGTTAATCAACTGGTTCGCAAAGCCCAAAGTGGATCACCCTTGGGTGAAGTTGATGATATGGCGATCGCCGGCGTTTTATCCACGCAGTTGGTTGAGCAACAGTTCGTTAAAGACTTCAACTCTCGGTTATCGATATTGAACTCTTCGGATCGAGTTAAGGTTATTGATCGCAAATTAGAGGGAATTCACTAACAAACTTTAGTTGAATGGGTATAAAATTCGACCCTATAGGCGGACACATTTTTCCATTATGAAGTAAGTATAAGATGAAACCACCGAACTTGTCAATATATCAAATCGGAACCTATGGGAATTCATCAACCACAGGAGATTTAACTGTGACAAATGACGTAGCTTGCTTCTCGCGATAGCGAGTATGACATAAACAAATGACCCCTCTCACCACCCGACTTATTCAGGAGATTCTATCATGAACGATCCAGTCAAAACGGATGCAATTGGCTTCAATAAGCACTCCCTTAATTTAGATGTAGCCAACGAGACGGAACGCATTGTCGAACAGTTACGCCAAAGTGTCCATCAAACCCTACGCCGTCGCGGGGCGGTGTTGGGTATCAGTGGGGGGATTGACTCATCGGTGGTACTGGGCTTATGTGCTAAAGCCTTTGGTTCCGAACCTGTCGTCGCCTTGCTGTTACCGGAGGGTGAATCCAGTCCGGAGAGTGCTACACTGGCACAGTTAGTCGCTGATCACTATGGCGTTCAAACCATTACGGAAGACATTTCCGGGGTATTGGATGGGTTTGGCTGTTACCGCCGCCGCAACGACGCGATCGCACGGTTGTTTCCGGAATTCGGAGAGGGTTGGCAGGCTAAAATTGCCT
>CAKZMA010000926.1 GCA_937127375.1 uncultured Coleofasciculus sp.
GGTTAAAAAGGTGGAATAGTTAGAGAAAAACAGGGCAAAGCCTACCGTTTGCCCCTCATACTCTGCCAGAATTGCCTCAATATAAGGTTTAGCCCCAAACAAGTGGTCTTGGAGAGCGTCCACCGTCCCTGTGACTAGGTGAGACAGCTTCTCATACTCAGCCAGTGCTTGAATGAGTTCAAACAGCACTGGCACATCTGTTGGGGTAGCGGGTCGTATCTTCAACTTATTCATGATTGGTAGTTGGCACGAAGCGTGCCATTAGCGAAGACAGCGCTTACTACAAAACAAATCCTAACTTAACCACCCTTGTAGGCGGCGAGCAACTTGAGGACGGCGCAGCTTCCGCATGGCTTTACTCTGAATCTGACGTACCCGTTCGCGGGAAAGGTTGAACATGCTGCCCACTTCTTCTAAGGTGTAGGATTCAGGCGTCGCCAACCCATAGCGTAGAGAAATGACATCCTTTTCCCGTTCGGTGAGAACATCACTCAAGACATCGGAAATCTCTTGACGCATCATCGATTCGCTCATTTGCTGTTCGGGCAAATGTAAATCGTTGTCTTCTAGCAAATCTACGAGTTCTGTATCTTCGCCTTTACCCACCCGATGGTTGAGAGAGAGCGATCGCCGACGTAATTGTAACAACTGACGCAAGCTAGTGCGGCTAATGTCTAAAGCTTCTGCGAGTTCGGTTTCGTCGGGAGTCCGTTGCAGTTTCTGCTTGAGTTCCCGTTGCACTTTTTTCAGCTTATTCAGCTTTTCGACAATGTGAATTGGTAAGCGAATGGTACGGGCGTCGTTGGCGATGGTACGGGTAATCGCCTGACGAATCCACCAATAGGCATAAGTAGAGAATTTGTAACCTTTGGCGGGATCGAACTTCTCCGCCGCCCGATTGAGTCCTAATGCGCCTTCTTGAATCAAATCCAGGAAAGGAACTCCCCGGTTAAGATAACGCTTGGCGATGGAAACGACTAAGCGTAAGTTGGAACGAATCATTTTACGCTTAGATATCTGTCCTCGGTAGAGGCGATTTTCAAATTGACGTTCGGTCAGATCTAAAGCTTGAGCCAGTTCAGCGTTCGTCGGTTTGCGTCCCAACTCTTGGTGCAAGCGTTCAGTCGTCTCGTTCATTTCGACCAGGAATTGAACCTGAGTGGCTAACTCAATCTCTTCTTCTGGCTTCAGCAAGGGGTAACGCGCCATCTCCTTGAAGAACGCTCCTACTGTATCATCAGAGCTAGTTTTATGGTAGCCAGATTGCCGGGTTTTTCCTGCACGAGTCTCTGTTTCGGAAAATTCGACTTCGACCTGCTTTTGGTCATTATCTGAGATTTGCTCACTCTGAGGGTGAGAAAAATCCGTATCTTCTGTAAACTGACGAGTAGCAGTTGGGTTCAATTGTGCGATAGTCATAGTTAGGTTTGAAGTAGGAGTGTTATGAAAGCTTGTGATTGGGTTTTTAGGCAATCGGTCAGTTAGACAGATTGAGCAGATGGACTGAATATAAATGGGTACTGTCAATGAAAATTTTTCAACACTGGCTGTAGCTACGGGCTGTACAGCTCAACAAACATCAGAGATGATTGGAAAGAGAGTCGCCATTCAAGGCGCACCCCCATCTCGATACCTTCTCTATGTTTAGGATTAGAAAATACTGATTCTAAGGCTACCAGAAGCAATTTGGCTAGTTGTTGCCCTGATTACAAAATATTGAACAGCATAGATGTATGGATTATAGCGGCAAACTCAATGGGCTATATACAGAATCTCATACAGGTCGGTGTTTTCCTCTCTACCGATCGGGTGAAAATAAGCTGAAGGGGATGGGGATGGGGAAGCAGGGGGAGCCATGTAGAGACGTAGCATGCTACGTCTGGGAGCAGGGGGAGCAGGGGGAGCAGGGGGAGCTGGGGAAGTTGACTCAAAATTATACCTTACCTGTTCACACCGAGCGAAGTCGAGGTGTTCCCTGTTCCCTGTTCCCTGAAAAATGACCAATCAAATTAGGAGATAATGTTCGTGACCAAACCAACTCTCGTCGAGAATCCCGGAATTCCTGCTGAATCAGCAGAAGGTGTATCGACTGCATACAATCCCAAGGATTTCGATACTAACGTGATGGGAACTTATAATCGTTTCCCCATCGCCCTAGAACGGGGTACGGGTTGTCGAGTTTGGGATACAGCCGGACGTGATTATCTCGATTTTGTGGCTGGGATCGCTACCTGTACCTTGGGTCACGCTCATCCGGCTCTGATCGAAACGGTGACGCAGCAAATCAAAACCCTGCACCATGTTTCTAATCTGTACTATATTCCCCCTCAAGGAGAATTAGCTCAGTGGATGATTGAGCATTCCTGTGCCGATCGCGTCTTTTTCTGTAACTCGGGTGCGGAGGCGAATGAAGGGGCGATTAAATTGGCTCGGAAATACGCCCACACGGTTCTAGACATTGAGAAACCTGTAATTTTGACCGCGAATGCCAGTTTCCACGGACGCACGTTAGCAACGATTACAGCTACAGGTCAGCCCAAGTATCAAAAGAATTTTGATCCCTTGGTGCCAGGATTTTATTATGTGCCGTATAACGATATCGGTGCCATGGAAGATGCGATCGGAGAATTGGATGAAGGGGATCAACGAGTAGCCGCAGTGATGCTGGAACCCCTGCAAGGAGAAGGGGGTGTGCGTCCGGGCGAGTTGGAGTACTTCCTGCGCTTGCGGAAAATCTGTGACGAGACGGGTATCTTGCTGATTTTAGACGAAGTGCAAGTGGGGATGGGTCGCACAGGTAAGTATTGGGGATATGAGAATTTAGGGATTGAACCCGATATTTTTACCAGCGCTAAGGGATTAGCGGGCGGTGTTCCGATTGGGGCGATGCTGTGTAAGCAATTCTGTGATGTGTTTCAACCTGGGGATCACGCCAGTACCTTTGGCGGAAATCCTTTGGCTTGTGCTACCGCCTTAACCGTCGCTCAGACGTTGGAACAGGAAGGTATTTTGCAAAACGTTCAGGAAAGGGGTGAACAGTTGCGGACTCGTTTAAGAGCGATCGCGATGAACTATCCCCAGCTCATTAATGAGGTACGCGGTTGGGGGCTGATTAATGGGATGGAGTTAAAGGCGGATGTGGAACTTACGGCGGTGGATGTGGTGAAAGCGGCGATGGAGCAAGGATTGCTGCTAGTACCCGCAGGTCCAAAAGTGGTGCGCTTTGTCCCGCCCTTGATTGTCTCGGCTGAAGAGGTGGACACCGCCGCTAAAATTGTTGAACAATCTATAGCCAAGCTCGCTGATGCGATCGGTAAATAAGGAGATTCGTCATTCGTCATAGGTAGGTGGACACAATTAAAGTTAACGGTGGAGAACTCGCGGAGCGCCAAGCAAGCTACGTCATTTGTCATTTGT
>CAKZMA010000927.1 GCA_937127375.1 uncultured Coleofasciculus sp.
CTGATTGATATAACCAGTCATTAATGTTATCAGGTACTACAACAATCACGAGGATTAGAGGTGGATATTGCTGGAGAACTCTCAGTTCTTCATAATTCTTAACTTTGAGTGGATACTTCAGATAATTCTCATCTAGAATTGCTCTTGAAGTACATTTGAGTTGAACGTAAAGCTGAGGATTCCCCATTATGCCCTGCACACCAATCCCTGTAAAGATTAAGTCAATTCCCAGTTGATCTAAGGGCGTAGTTGTTCTCTGGAACGAGTAACCTGCGGCTGAGGCGATCGCATAAACATAAGCATAGCTGAATTCTTCTTTTTGGATGTTAATATTCACCCTGATTAAAGCTTCTACCCAGTTATCGCAAATTAAATTATGTCCCTATCCCAGCAGTCCAGCCAATCCCGCCCCATATACCTCGACTACCACTCTACCACCCCCACTGACCCCAGAGTGGCAACCCAAATGCTACACTACATGACTACCGCCTTTGGTAACGCTAGCAGCATTGACCATACTTATGGAGATGAAGCCGAACAAGCTGTCTCCCAAGCCGCAACTCATATCGCTCACTTAATCAGTTCATCCACCAAGGAAATTATCTTCACCTCTGGCGCAACTGAAAGCATTAACCTCGCCCTCCAAGGATTCGTTAGATTACACCATAGTAATACCTCAAAAATACCCCGCCTTGCTGTCTCCCCAGTGGAACATAAAGCCGTTTTAGACACTTGCAATACCCTCGCCAAAAAAGGATTAGCTGAAATCATTAATCTTCAGGTTGACTCCCAAGGTAGACTCGACTTGGATTATCTAGAAAATATATGTAAAAACGGCATTTCCTTGCTGTGTATTATGGCAGCCAATAACGAAATTGGCACGATTTATCCCATCCAAAATATCGGACAAATTGCCCAAACCTATAGGATTTCCTTCCTCTGTGATGCATCCCAAGCCGTCGGTAAAATCCCGATCAATTTTCAAGACTGGGGGATCACCTATCTAGCCATCTCCGCCCATAAACTCTATGGACCAAAAGGTTCAGGCGCATTAGTGGTGCGAAAAAAATATCCCCTAGAACCAATTCTCTGGGGTGGAGGTCATCAGAACGGTATGCGATCGGGTACACTTAATGTTCCCGGTATTGTCGGTTTAGGTGAAGCCTGTCGCCTGCGTCAGTTAGAAATGACCGAAGATGAAACCGCGATCGCATTCTCTAGAGATAAACTGCAAACCCTATTGCAAGACAGCATTCCCGGCGTTGTCATTAATGGCGATACCACGAACCGCCTTGCTGAGAATCTCCATATTTCTATTCCCGATATTCCCAATAGTGCAGTGATTGCCAGAATCCGTTCCCAACTCGCCATCTCCACTGGTTCCGCCTGTACGTCGGGGGTAGAAACACCGTCTCATGTACTGCGAGCGATCAAGTTATCGGATAATTTAATAGAGGGGGCATTACGTATCGGTTTAGGCAAATTCACAACCGATACAGAAATTAGTCAAGCCGCTGAAATTTTGTCAACAGCCGTTAGCAAAATTCGTCAAGCTATTGATGGAAATTAGACAAAAACCAAGCACCATTGTAGAGACGTTGCATGCAACGTCTCTACAAACTTGGTAATGCGATCGCGAATTCCGTTCCTTGACCGGGAATCGACTCACAGCGCAACTCACCCCCATGGCGTTCCACGACAATCTGATAACTGATGGATAATCCTAAACCTGTTCCCTTACCCACAGGTTTTGTGGTAAAAAATGGATCAAATATACGCTGATAAACCTCGGTCGGTATTTCTGCCCCATTGTTTCCCATATATATTACCACCTTTGAACCACCCTGATTCTCGCTATCCTTAGACCCTTCCTCACCGGGAATCACAGCCGTGCGAACCCAAAGTTTGGGTTCAAAGTCCAGGTCAGTTTCCAGTTTCTCCTCTAGCGCATCAATGGCATTACTGAGGATATTCATAAACACCTGATTTAGCTGACCCGGATAACATTTAAGCTTTGGTAATTGACAATACTCTTTAATCACCTGAATTTGAGGACGATGGGATTGTTCTTTAAGTCGGTGCTGTAAGAGTAACAGCGTATTATCAATCCCGTCCTGAATATTGACCTGCTTGCACTCCGCTTCATCCAAACGAGAAAAATTGCGTAAGGATTGGACAATCTTAATGATTCGATTCGCCCCCTCTTCCATAGAGGCTAGTAGTTTGGGGAAATCGTAGGCAATAAAATCAACATCGATACTATCCAGTTCTTCCGCGATCGCGCTGACAGGTTCTGGGTAATGCTGTCGATAAAGCTGGACTAAGTGGAGCAGAGTTTGAGCATACTCCGTTGCTGGCTCGATATTCCCATAGATAAAACTGGTGGGATTATTAATTTCGTGGGCAATTCCCGCCACCATTTGTCCCAACGAAGACATTTTTTCGGCTTGAATCAGTTGGGTTTGAGTGCGTTTTAATTGATTGAGAGTGAATTCTAACTCCCGTGTTTTTTGCCGCTCTCGTTCCTCCGCCTGCTTGCGATCGGTGATATCAGTAATTGAACCAACAGCACGGATAGGATTGCCTATCTCATCCCAATGTGCCTGTCCCCGCACCAACACCCATTTATAACTTCCATCTTGACAGCGCATCTGATACTCTAGGGAATAATCAGGTGTTTCGCGGTTTAGATGCCGTTGAAAGGTGTCCTGAACTAAAGGAACATGATCAGGATGAATGTAACTCATCCATTTGTCAAACGTATTGATATCCTCATAGTCATATCCGAGTATTTCTAGACAACGGGGCGATAAGAAATGCTCATTGGTAATCAGATTATGATCCCAAATCCCATCATTATTGCCTGAGAGCGCTAATTGCCAGCGTTCCTCACTCTTTCTCAGTTGGATTTCTGCCCGTTTGCGCTCGGTAATATCTTGCCCAATGCCAATACTGGTGCCATCACTGAGGCGAATATTTGCCCAAGAGGTTTCCAGAATTTGACCGTTTTTAGTCCGCAGGCTGAAATCTTGCCATTTCCCGGACGCATTGAACATAAAGTTCAAAACCTGCTGACGATCTTTGGGATTGGGATAACATTCGGTTAACAAATCAATCGTATCCAATTCAGCTTTAGACCACCCTAAAACCCGTTCCACTTCTCGGTTCACTAATCGAATATAACCCGTGGCATCATAAAAACAAATCATCACCGGAATATGGTCAAAAATCTTTTGTAACAGTTCTTTCTGATAGCGAAGTTGTTCTTCAGCTTGTTTGCGTTCGGTGATATCGCGGGTAGAACCCACCATTCGCACCGGATATCCAGCCTCATCCCAGAGGGCTTGGGCGCGAGAGTGTAGCCACTTGTAGGTTCCATCCTGACAGCGTAGACGATACTCGATCGCGTAATGGGGTATTTTTTGCGCTAGGTAATCTTGTAGACTCTGATTCACCAAGGGAATATCATCCGGATGCAGATGGTTTTGCCATCCCTGAAAATCAAGTTTAAATTGAGCGGTATCGTATTCCAGGATTTCGCGGTAGCGATCAGAAATTAAGGCTTCCCCCGTGGTGATATTCCAATCCCAAATCCCATCCTGATTCCCCTGAAGCGCTAATTGCCAACGTTCTTCACTTTCCCGCAGGGCGGCTTCAGCTTGTTTGTGTGCGCTAATATCGGTGGCTGTGCCTAAAATTTGCTCCGGTTTCCCCTCTTGGTTCCAGGTAAAGACAGTCTCTCGACTAGACAGCCAGCGCCATTCCCCATTTTTGTGCTTAATTCGATATTCTAAATCAAAAACTTGGTCGGGTTTAGCCGTTTCTAGGTGCTGCAAATGGTGGAGAATTCCCGGTAAATCATCGGGGTGCATTAGTGTGACTAGAACATCTTCCTCCATTTGGATCACGTCTTCCGGTGTATAGCCAAGTAGGTTCTGGATTTTGCGATTAAAGTAAAGAATTTGCTTATTGATGCGGTCATAAATATACAAGATACTGGGATTTGCCTGAGTAATCGCCCGCAGCAACCGTTGATTTCCTTGCAGGGCTTCTTCAATCCGTTTTCGCTTGGTAATATCTTGCATTTGGGCAAGACGATACAACGGGTTACCCCGACTATCTCGCACCAGGGAAACGCTCAAGAGAATCCAGATACTATGTCCCTGTTTATGAATATATCGCTTTTCTAAATGGTAGTAACGAATTTCACCGTTGAGGAGTTGACGAGTATACTCACGTTCCGCCTCTAAGTCACTGGGATGGGTAATTTCTGGGCAAGTCTTGGCTAATAATTCGGCTTCGGAATAGCCAAGAATTTCACACAAGTAACGATTCACTTTCAGGAAATAACCATCGAGGGCGACTAACGCCATCCCACTAGCCGCGTAGTTAAACGCCTTACGGAAACAGTCTTCACTCTCTCGCAGTTCAGCTTCCATCCGTTTGCGATCGCTAATATCCCGCGCCACCCAGACAACCGAGTGTTCTGCGATCGGGGAAATACTGGCGCTAAACCAAACCTCTTGCCCCTGTAGCCAAAGACAGTAATCTAGAGTCAGTGTTTGTTGGGTTGCGATCGCCTGTTCAATCGTTTCTACCCATACTGAATCGGTTTCTGTGGGATCTCCTAACAATCGCTGGATTATCTGATCTATAAATGTTCCATCCTCATACAGACAACTTGAAGACGTGGGAATAACTTCAATCTCTTGAATCTGGTGATCATGAGTATTAATAACCAGGACGATATCCGTCATTGCCTCAAATACAGCCCGGATCTTGGCTTCAGAGGATTGAAATTTCGCTTGCAGTAATTCACGCTTACTAATTTCCTGTCGCAGTTGCTGATTTAACTGGCGTAATTGATAGGTTTGCTGATCTAACAAATGTTCTAAGGTATCCACGGTTTGATAAATATCAATGGGATTAATCGTGTTCAGGATCTGCGTCTGAGTAATTAAACCCGCCAATTCTCCGGTTTCATCTGATACAACCAACCGTCGCACGCGATGCTGCTCCATGAGTTGATGGGCACTCCAAATCGAGTCAGTAGGTTGAATGAGTAATAAAGGCGTACTCATTACGGTGGTAACGGGGGTGTTCGCCAGATCCAATCCCAAGTTGCCAAACTGGACAATATCCCGTTCGGTGATAATACCAATTGGGCGAAGCAAGTTTTGATTGGGTAGGGGCGGGTTTAGGGACTTTGGTTGCGCTATTGATGATAACGTTTCTTCAAAACCCGCCCTGACTGAATTTTGCT